>DAOOVW010000001.1:0-58241 GCA_035370465.1 bacterium
GGTATTGTTAATGGGAAAGACCCTTCTGCTTTTAAAACATTTATTCTTGTTGATTAAAAATTTAAAAGAGCTGTAATAATTTAGTTTTTTGACCGAAACATACAAAAGAAATGTGGTAAATTCTCAGTAAATCCCAGAGAAATTTTATTAAGAGAGGAGGTGATAGAAATGAATAGAAGAAAAGAGAGTATTTCAGTGTCCGATGAGTATTGTGGCGGAGGGTTTACCCTGATAGAGTTGCTTGTGGTAATCGCGATAATAGCGATTTTAGCAGCTATGTTATTACCTGCTTTATCACAGGCAAGGGAGAAAGCAAGACAGTCTGTATGTATGAATAACTTAAAACAGTTGGGATTAGCAATCCAGATGTATGTTCAAGATAATGATGGCTGGCTTCCTAATATGTATGATGGGACTTACTGGCCAACAAAACTTTCTATGTATATAGGAGGGGCAACTTTTACTTTTGTTCCTTGGAATCCAGGATGGTCAGCAGGAACACCAAAGAGAGTAAAGGATGTATTTATTTGTCCAAGTGGAATAAAAGAATTACATTGGGGAATAAATTATGCATATAATAAAACAATAGGGGATTATACTCCAAGATGGGGGTATCCTACTGTTAGTTATTGTGATCCTGAGAAACTTGATAGAATAAAGAATCCTACACGTGTATTTTTAGTAATTGATCAACGGACTAAATCTTGTTCAGAAATTGGAAACGATTGGAATGCTGGGTATGTTGATTACAGGCATAATGATGGAGCAAATGTATTATGGGCAGATTCACATGTAAATTGGGCTTCTCGTTCAGAAGTTGCAAGGTGGAGAGCAACAGAGTGGGTACCATAAAAAAGGAGGAAAAAAGAATGAGAAGAGTTGGAGTTTATGTATTTTTAGTATGTTTTTTATTTTCATTTATAGCAAAAGCAGACAATTTATTAAAGAACCCGGCCAATATATACGAGGAAGATTATTAAAATGATAGAAAAAAATCTTTATTTATCCACTGCTATTCCGATTACTGATATATCATCTCGAATGTTCTTCTTTGAAGAAAACCAGCCATCAATTTCTTTTGGAATTCATAAAGTTTATGCACCTATTACCAAGGTACCTATTATAATGAAAGGACTAACTAAAAATACCATATCAGTTTCTTCCTTTGCCAGTACTATCATAAAACTTGGTCCATCCCATTATCGACTCTATTCAACAAATTATCCGTTTAGTTTCAAAACAATGTATATTGCGTTATGGGAATCTGGAGATGGGATAATCTGGTATCCTCTAAAAGTTAGTAGACACGGCAAATTTTCATCTAACAGTATATGCATTAATGGAATCCCGGGGAATCAAGATATGATAGGTCAACCCCAGGTTCTTCATTTAGCTGATAATGTGTGGTATATGTATTTCTGGAAACATAAAGAAGGACATTGTCGTTACTTAAGAGCGGAGAGTCGGGATGGATTAAACTGGGCCGTTGTGGATTTTGATAATCCTGTGTTGTATCACCCCAACGACCAAGGATTGTATGCATGGGCAATGGGAATTTCTTTACGTAAGATTAAAAACCTACAGATAACAAGGAAAGAAGCTGAAAAACATTTGAAGTTAATTTCCAATGATGCTACTTATGTTTATTACAACGAATATCTAAAACGGTTTGAATGTTATTCTGTCTGGCTCCATCCTGAAGTTAGGGAAAGATCAAGATACAAAGGAGAAGCAGGAAAACCAAAAGGTATTATACGCTTTATTCACAAACGTGTCAGTAGCGATGGGATAAACTGGAGTTATCCTGAAGTAATTCTTTTGCCCGATTACCGGGACCCATGGGATTTACAATTTTATTATTTATCTGTACAGTGGCATGATAAGTGGTTGATTGGTAACTTAGGATATTACAGGACCGAAGAGGGGCAGGATACAACTGATATGGATTTATGTTTCTCAAAAGATGGGCAATCTTGGCATCGGCCAGTAAGAGGTGGATTTATTCCTCGTGTTGAAAATAAACCAGATGCTATGGGTATTTATGCTCCTAATACTTGGATAGACAAAGGAAACAAATGGTTGTGCCTTTATACTGGAACACCGGACCCTCATGATGAAGATATACATCGTGCTTCAATTATGGGTGCAACATTTGATAAAAACCGCTTTGTAGGGTTGCAAGCAGGCAAAGTTACTGGCGGTTTTTTAAGTGATGTTTTTATCCTCCAGAATGCCAATATAAAAGTAGATGCTTGTATCAAAGGATGGATGCGTGCAGAGATATGTGATGCTTTTGGAAATGCAATTAAAGATTTCCATCTTATGGATTCTTATGTTATTTCTGGTGATAAATCAGAACATATTCTACGCTGGAAGCAATCAGATACCAAGGATCTAAAATATAGAGCGTTGAGATTGAGAATAGAATTTAGAGAAGGAGTTATTTATAGTTTTTGTTTTTAATAAAAAAGGAATATTGTTGTAAACCCTGTAGAGTAAAAGAATGACATATATAGAGAGAGAGAGAGTACCTTTTATAAGTTTTAATGTACGTATCTACTAATTATGGTTCTCTTTTAAAAAAGTTGTAGTAATATTTGTCCAAAGGATTCCCATGGCGTATTTTATAATCCGTAGTCAAAAGTGAGTAGGCAACGGGCGAGGATTTGGATTAGATATAATAAGAAAATGGAAATGAAAGTACATAAAAGAATTTTAATACCAATTAAAGAAGAAAAACATAAGTACAAAGAGGATACATCTTTCGGGACATCAATTATGATGGTAAATACAACATATACAAAAAAAGATGGTTTACATTTACTTCAACTATATTCTGAAGAAGTAGCATCTGATACATCGGGTAAATGCTTCCAAAGAACAAGTAAAGACAATGGGAAAACATGGTCAAATCCCATATTAGTTTTTGAACCACAAGAAACAGAAGAAGGAGTTATAAGATGGGGAGAAAGTTGTTTATTTTTAGATGAGGGAAAAGAATGTATTTTCCATTTTTATAATTTACATCTTTACCCTAAAAATATTTTTTCAAGAGAAGTTCAAGAATACACCAGGATATTCTATAGAATAAGTTTTGATGAAGGAAAAACATTTAGTAATGGTAAGCAAATAATTCAAAAGGGATTTAACGAAACCAATTGGGCAGAAGATGTAATATATGGTAAAAATAGCATTGCAATATCATTTTGTGCTCCTTTAAAACTTAACAGTGGGAAAATACTTTTGCCATGTCAAAAAGTTCCTTTAGAGCATAAAGGAGACAATCCATTTCTTATTTCATATGTAGCAGGGTGTTTTATTGGTGAATGGAAGGGACAAGAGATAGAATGGGAATTAAGTCAAATGGTAAAAATAGACCCACAATTATCTTCAAGAGGTCTATGTGAACCAACAATCGCCCAACTTTATAATGGAGAACTCTTAATGATAATGAGAGGAAGTAATTATACAATTCCTTCTGTACCTGGATATAAATGGTTTTCAATATCAAAAGATAGTGGTTATACCTGGTCAAGTCCAACACCATTAAAATATGATACAGGAGAAAATTTCTTTTCACCTGCTACTGGTTCAAGATTAATTCGTAGTACAAAAAATAAGAAACTATACTGGATTGGAAATATTGTAAAAGAAAATCCTGATGGTAATAGACCAAGATATCCATTACAGATAGCAGAAGTTGATGAAGAAAAGAAAGCAATAAAAAAACATACAGTAAATATAATTGAAGATAAAAGAGAAAGTGATTCACCTTTTGTTCAATTCTCAAATTTCAGAGTATATGAAGATAGAGAAACAGGAGAGTTTGTCTTAATAATGGCAAGAATACAGGAAAGAGGAGAAAAAGACCTTAGTTCTCCTGCTTATGAATACAGAATAGAAGTTTTATAAATATAAAATGGGAAAAATGAAATTTCTTGTTATTGGTTTAGGTTCAATGGGAAGGCGAAGAATAAGATGTCTTCAGTATTTAGGAGAAAAAGATATTATTGGATTTGATATCAGGAAGGATAGATATGAAGAAACAGAAAAAAAATATGGAATTAAGACATTTTCTGACTTTAATGAGGCATGTGGGCAAAATCCAAATGTATTTATAATATCTGTTCCAAGTAATTTACATCATTTTTATGCAATGGAAGCAGTGAAAAGAAATAAACACTTTTTCACTGAAAGTAATTTCCTTCCCGAAGGAATTGATGATTTAGTAAAAGTAGAAAAAGAAGGAAAAATTATTTGTGTTCCAAGTTTTACTATGCCCCACCATCCGTCAGTTAAAATAATGAGGTCTGGTATTGAGGAAGGTAAGATAGGGAAAGTATATTCTTTTACCTATCACCTATCTTCTTACCTGCCTGAGTGGCATCCGTGGGAGGACTACAGGGATGTTTATTATGGGAAGAAGGAGACACCTGGCTCAAAAGAAATGGTTGCCTTTGAACTTACATGGATTGTCTGGCTACTTGGAAGAGTTCAGGAAGTATGTGCGTTTAAATCAAAAATGTCCTCTCTTGAGATTGAATTTGAGGATACATATCAAATAATATTGAAACTAAAAAATGGGGTATTGGGACACCTTCTTATAGATGTTGCATCACTGCCATCTGGAAGGAATATGAAGATTTTAGGAGAGAAAGGAACATTTTGCTGGAATTCTGAAGAAGAGATTATCAAGTGGTTTAACACTGAAAAGAGAAAATGGGAAGAGATAAAGGGAGACAAAGGTATTGAGGAGGCAGGTTATTCAGTCCATACTCATGAGGAGATGTACATAGAAGAGATGGAGAACTTTGTAAAGACGGTGAGGGGAGAAAAGAAGTATCCTTATACATTTACTCAAGAGAAACATATAATAGATATCCTTGTAGCAATAGAGCAAAGTATTTCTCAAAAAATAGTAATGGAGGTGGAAGATGAGGTGTAGAAAAGGACAAAAATTGTGGCAAAAAGCAAAAAAAATTATACCAGGTGGAACTCAACTTCTTTCAAAAACATCAGAACAGTTTTTACCAGAATATTGGCCTTCATACTACAAAAAAGCAAAAGGAATAAGTGTCTGGGACCTTGATGGGAATAAATTTCTAGATTTTTCTATAATGGGAGTGGGTAGTTGTATTCTTGGATATGCTGACCCTGATGTTAATAAAGATGTAAAAAAAGTTATAAATAATGGAAATATGTGCACACTTAATTCACCTGAAGAAGTTGAATTAGCGGAATTGCTTTTAAAAATACATCCTTGGGCAGGAAAAGTAAGATATGCAAGAACAGGTGGAGAAGCAATGGCAATAGCAGTCAGGATAGGACGTGCTTTTTCTGGTAAAGATAAGATTGCTTTTTGTGGATATCATGGATGGCATGACTGGTACTTATCAGCAAATCTTGCAGGAGATAAAAATCTTGATGGTCATCTTTTGCCTGGCTTAAAACCACTTGGCGTTCCTCGTGGTCTTTATGGAACTGCCTTTCCTTTTACTTATAATCATATTGAAGAACTTGAGGTAATAATCAAAAACAACGAGATAGGTGTAATTGTAATGGAACCAATAAGAAGTTATTATCCAGAAAATGGTTTTTTAGAAAAAGTGAGAACTCTTGCTAATAAGAATAAGGCAGTCTTGATATTTGACGAGATAACCAGTGGCTTCCGTATGAAGGTAGGAGGCGCATATACACTTTTCAATTTAGAGCCAGATATTGTTGTATATGCAAAAGCAATGAGTAATGGTTATCCTATGGCTGCTGTCGTAGGAAGAGAAAACATTATGGATAAAGCAGAAGAGAGTTTTATCAGCAGTACTTATTGGACTGAAAAAATAGGACCAAATGCTGCATTGGCAACTATTAAAAAAATGAAAAGAGAAAATGTCCCTTCACACCTGATAAAAATTGGAGAACAGATAACAAATGGGTGGAAAGAAATAGCAAATGAATGTGGACTGAAAATAAAAATATCTGGTATTCCCCCTCTTACAAAATTTTCTTTTTGTTATGAGAATTCACAGGAATTGATAACTCTTTTTACTCAGGAAATGCTTGAAAGGGGATTTCTTGCAAAAGATAGTGTTTATGTTTCATATAGTCATAAAGAAACAGATGTCGAAATATATATGTCAGCCGTAAAAGAAGTTTTTAAAAAAATTAAAAAAGGTATAGATACAAACAAAATTAGTAAAATGCTTAAAGGCCCAGTTGCTCATACAGGATTTAAACGACTTACTTAATTTTTAGGAAGAATTTAAAAATGATAGAACTTGCGTTTTTAGGGACAAATGAGGGAAATGGGCATATATTTTCATGGAGTGCAATTATAAATGGGAAATATGATGAACAACTAATGAAAGAGTGTGGTTATCCAGTTATATATGAATATCTATCAAAAAACAAAAAAGATATTGGAATTCCGGGAGCAAAGGTAAGTTATGTTTGGACAGAAGATAAAAAATATTCTGAAAAAGTTGCAAAAACAAGTTTTATAGAAAATGTTATTGATACCCCAGAGCAGGTAATAGGGAAAGTTGATGGAGTTGTTATAACTACAGATATTGGAAGCAACCATTTAAAATTAGCAAAACCATTTATTGAAGAAAACATACCTGTTTTTATAGATAAACCATTAACAGATAATGAAAAGGACTTAAAAAAATTTATAGAATATTTTAAAGAAGGCAAACCAATTCTTTCATCATCAAGTTACAGGTATTCCAAGAATATAGATGATTTCTTAAAGGAAAATACTGATAAGATAGAATTTGTAAGGTGTATAATGAACAAGACATGGGAGAGATATGGAGTACATGCAATGGAAGGGTTATATAAAATTATGGGTTCAGGGATTAAGAGTGTTATAAATTTAGGAGATAAAAACATAAATGTAGTTTATATAGAGTATAGTGATGAAAGAAAAGCAGTCATTGAAAATATCTATAATTCTAAAATTACTGACTATGATATTATAACACCAAAGAATACTTATACAATTGATGATACAAACACATTTTATATGTTTAAAAAGCAAATGGAGATATTTATCAGATTTATTGATGAAAGAAAATATCCGTATCCATATGAAGAAACGATTGAAATAACAAAGGTTATTATAGCAGGAATAATATCCCGTGAGGAGAAAAGAAAAGTTGAACTGAAAGAGATACTATATTAAAAAGGAGAATATTAGAAAATGGGAATATTAGAAAAGTTTTCATTGAAAGGTAAGGTATCCATAGTAACAGGTGGAGCAGGTCTTTATGGGAAAGGTATTGTTGAAGGACTGGCAGAAGCAGGAGGATGTGTTTATGTTGCATCAAGAAATGTTGAAAACTGCAATAAGTTAGCAGATACATTAAGAAAAAAAGGATACAGTGTTGCAGGGGCAAAATTGGACCAGACAGATACGGAAAGTATTAAACAACTAAGAAATAGAGTTATTGATGAACAGGGTAAAATAGATATTCTAATAAATAATGCTGTTTTGAGACCTATGGAGTCACCTGATGCACCAATAGAGACCTTTGAACTTTCAATGAAGGTCAATGCCACAGGTGTTGTAAATATCACACGACATATTGCAGAGGAGATGAAAAAGCAGAGGTCAGGGGTAATAATAAATATTGCTTCTATATACGGTGTGCTTGGTATTGACCCTTATCTTTATGAAGGCACTGATATGGGATTAAGTGGACCTGACTATTTCTTTCATAGAGCAGGAATTATAAATCTTACAAGATATTATGCTTCTCTTCTTGGTCCATATAATATAAGAGTTAACTGTATCTCTCCAGGTGGGCTTTTTAATAACCAGCATCCTGTGTTTGTTGAGAGATATAACAGAAAAACATTTTTAGGAAGAATGGCAAATAGAGAAGACATAAAAGGAGTAGTGGTATTTCTTGCATCTGATGCAAGTTCCTATATTACAGGAGCAAATATTATGATGGATGGAGGGCTTTCTGCAAAATGAAGAAAAAAATACTTATAATAGGTGCAGGGGGAATAGGGAAAAAACATATAGATGGATTTTTGAGAACTGGTAAATTTGAAATTTCTGCTTGTGATGTTGATAGTAAGAAGTTAAAAGAAGTAGAAGAAAAATTTAAAATTAAAAATTTAATTATTGATTTTAATTCAGTTAATTTAAGAAATTTTGATTGTGTTTTAATTTCAGCACCTGCAAATTTTCATATTCCAATTGCTATTAAATGTGCAGAAAACAATATTCCATTTCTTGTTGAAAAACCAATTTCCGTTGATTTAAAAAGTATAGATAAACTTTTAAAAATTGTTGAAAAAAATAAAGTAAAATGTGGAGTTGGTTTTACAAGAAGAAGCGTCCCATCTTTTAAAAAACTTAAAGAGATAATTGAAAATAAAAAATGTGGAGAAACAAAAATGGCTGCTTTTCATGTTGCCCAAGATTACAGAAAATATAGGCCGGACTATGCAGAAATATATTTTGCAAAAGAAAAAATGGGTGGAGGGTGTATTCTTGATGCTGTTTCTCATTCTATAGACCTTGCACAATGGTATATAGGAAAACCAGAATATGGATATGCAATTTATGATAATCTTGACTTTGGAGAAAAAATTGAAACAGAGGATAGCTCTGCAATAATAAGCAAATTTGATAATGTAATAGTTAATTTTTATTGTAATTTATTTCAAAAACCATATGAACTTTTTATTGAATTTGCTGGAACAAAAGGAAATGTGAGATATATTTCAGAAAATAAACAAATTTCAAAGATACTTTTTTCAGATAATGATGAAGGAAGATGGGAAGAACTTTTTACATTTGAAAATGAAATAAGTGATTATTATTTTTATCAAGCAGAGAACTTTTTACAACTAATAAATGGTGAAAAAACATCATTTACAAAATTAGAAGAGGCAGTTGAAAATTTAAAATTCTGTCTTAAACTCAAAAAAGGAGGCAAAAATGAAATTAAAAGAAGTTAAATGTATATGGTGGGATGGGTATCATAATGCTTTTACAGACATTATTAAATACAAAGGGAGTTATTTTGTTTGTTTTAGACATGCAACTGAACATGGATTGAAAGGACAAGGAGAAATATATGTTTTAAAGTCAAATAACCTTGAAAATTGGGAACTTATAACAAAATTTCCGCCTTTAGAAGATAGTAGAGACCCTAAATTTTTTATTTTTGAAGAAAAAATTGGAGTTTTATTTTTTGCTTATCCTGATATAAACACAAGACAGATAAGAGATGGGTATATTTCTTATTCTGATGATGGAGAAAATTTTTCACCTGTTATAAAAATTTCAAAGGACAATTTATGTTTTTGGAGAATAAGAAATTATAAAGAAAAACTTTATGCAACTGCCTATAAAGGTGGGGAAAAAGAAGAAGATTGGGGAAGTTATTTATTTGTTTCTGACGATGGTGAAAATTTTAATAAGGTATCAACAATTTTAGAAGGCGAGTACGCAAATGAAACTGACTTATTATTTGAAGGAGATATTTGTTATGCAATTGTCAGAAGAGAAAATTTACAAACGCCTGCTTTATGTATCTCAAAATATCCTTTTGATAAATGGGAGTCCTATAATTTAAACAAAATTATTCAGGGACCCTGTATATTTAAGTTTAAAGGGGAAATTTATATTGCTGGAAGAGTTAATACATTAACAAAAACAGGTATTTTAAAACTTGACCTTGAAAGAAAAAGAGTAAAAGATGAAATTATTCTTCCAAGCGAAGGGGATACTTCTTATTGTGGTGTGGTTGTTGAAAATAATAAATTTTATTTATCTTATTATTCCCAACATGAAATTGAAAAAAGAGAAAGCAAAGTTGGAGAAAATGCAGCAGGTATATATATTGCTGAGATAGGAGAATAAAAATGGAAATGAAATTTTTTGGGGTGTATCCTGCATTATTAACGCCATTTGATGAAAAAGAAAATGTTGATGAAAAACGACTAAGAAAAATTATAAAATTTCTAATTTCAAAAGGAGTAGATGGACTTTATATATGTGGAGGAACAGGGGAAGGGATGTTGATGAATGTTGATGAAAGAAAAAAAGTTGCAGAAATTGTTAAAGAAGAAGTTGGTAATAAAGTAAAAATAATAACTCATATAGGAGGTGCTTTAAATACAAAAAATACAATTGAACTTGCAAAACATTCTGAACAATTAAAAATTGATGCTTTATCCTCAATTCCGCCTTTTTATTATAAATTCAGTTTTAAAGAAATTTACAAGTATTATAAAGAAGTGGCAGAAAACACTTCTTTACCATTTTTTATTTATTATATTCCTGTAACAACAGGTGTTTCTATTACGATAGATGAAATTTGGGAACTTTCAAAAATAAAAAATATAATTGGGATTAAATATACCAATTATGACTTTTTTACTTTACAGAACATAATTTTAAAAACGAGATGGATATCTTTTTCAGGTCCTGATGAGATGTTTTTACCTGCTTTAACTATGGGAGTAGTGGGTTGTATTGGTTCAACTCAAAATGTTTTGCCAGAGATATTTATTGATATTTATAAAAGTTTTAAAGAGGGAAATATTAAAAAGGCAATGGAAGGACAAAAAAGAATAACAATTGCTGTATCTATTTTAAAAAAATATGATGGAATAACTGCATGGAAAGCAACAATGAAGTTTAGAGAAATTGATGTTGGATATGCAAAAAAACCATTTGAAAATTTTTTAGAAAAGAGTAAAGAAAAGGAATTAAAAAATGAGTGGAAAAAGTATTTTCCTGAATTTTCAGAAGGTATTAAGTAGTTTTTTATTTTTAACTATTGTTGCAATTTTTATATCCCATTCTATGGAGGAAATAAAAATGAAAAAAATTGATTTGCTTCCTGCATCAGAAAAAAATCCAAGAAATTCTGAAGGAAGTATGATTGAATTAAAAAATGGAAAAATAATGTTTATTTATTCACATTTTTATGGTGGTCAAGGAGATAATGCACTTGCTTTTCTTGCTGCCAGATATTCCTTTGATAAAGGAGAAAGTTGGACAGAAAAAGATGAAGTAATTATTGAAAATGAAGGGAAAGAAAATGTTATGAGTGTTTCTCTATTAAGATTAAAAAATGGAGAAATTTTATTAGGATATTTAATAAAGAACTCTCTTAATGATTGTAAATACTATATAAGAAAATCATCTGATGAGGGTAAATCATGGAGTAAAAAAGTTCTTGTAACAAATAAGGAGTTTTCAAATGGAAATTATTTTGTTGTAAATAATGATAGAGTAATTCAATTATCAAATGGCAGAATTATTGTTCCATCTTCTCATCATCCTTGTTCAACTGGCAAATGGGACGATTTTGGACCCGGGGAAGTAATTGTTTTTTATTCAGATGATAATGGAAATACATGGAAATCAAGTAGAAATATTCTATCATCTCCAGAAAAAAATGATAAACGTGGATTGGAAGAACCAGGAGTAGTTGAACTTAGAGATGGAAAAATTTTAATGTGGATAAGAACAAATTTAGGTCGTCAATATTATTCATATTCAGAAGATAGTGGGCAAACATGGAGTGAAGTATCTCCATCTCCTTTAGTTTCTCCTCTTTCACCAGCATCTATCAAAAGAATACCAAAAACAGGAGACCTTCTTTGTATATATAACGACCATTCTGGGAAATTCCCTTATCCAGAATTTCAAAGCAGGACACCATTAGTCTCAGCAATTTCAAAGGATGAGGGTAAAAGTTGGCAAAACCATCTCTTAATAGAAGATGACCCAAAAGGGAGATTTTGTTATACTTCAATTCTGTTTATTGACAATAAAATAATTTTGAGTTATTCCGCAGAAAATGTTGAACAGGCATGGGGACTATTAAGAGTAACTATTTTAAAGATGGAGGAAGTTTATAATGGAGAAAAAAATACATAAGGATTTTCATGGGGCTTTAAGTGTTGGTTTTGAATTTCTATCTGATAAATATGGTGAAAAGGTTCTTGAAGAATATCTTATTGATGCTGCAGAAACTATTTATAGTGATTTAATAAAAAAAATTAAAAAAAATGGAATAGTTGAATTAGAAAATTATTGGAGAAAAATTTTTACAGAAGAAGAAGGTAAGTTTTTTCTTAAAAGAGATGACAATAAAAAAATTGAATTAGTTGTTGAAGAATGTCCTGCAATTTCTCATATGAAAAAAGTTGGTTATAAAATTTACAAAAATTTCTGTATTCAGTGTGAAGTTATAAATAGAGTAATATCACAAAAAACAGGTTTTATTTCTGAAATAACTTATGATGTAAAAAATGGGAAATGCAAGCAGATATTCAAAAAAGAGGAGAGAACATGATATCATCAGGAGAATTTATTTTTGCTTATAATGAACTTTTTAAATTCATACATAAAAAATATGGGAAAAAAGATGTTATATCTTTATGGGAATTTATTTCGGATAAATTTCTTACAAATTTAGATGAACTTGTTAGAGAAAAAGGAATATCTGGAATGGCTGAATACTGGACACATACTTTAACAGAGGAAGGTGCAGAATATCAAATGTCTGTTGGAGAAAATTATTTTGAGATATTTATGAAAAAATGTCCTTCTGTTGGGAAATTAAACAAGACAAAAGTAAAAAAATATCCTTATTATTGTGAACACTGCAAAACCCTATATAAAAAAGTAATAGAAAAATACGGATTTTTATATAAAGTAAAAATTATTGACAAGGAAAAAGGGATATGTAAAGTTTTCGTCAAAAGAACTAAAAAAAGGAATTTTCCCATTCAATAAGATATTTTTTAAATTCCTTTCCAAGTACATAATTTCCAATTTCTCCATTTTTTTTAATTACTCTATGACAGGGAATTGAAATAAGATAAGGATTTTCTTTTAAAATTGAAGATATATACCGAACATTATTTTTCATTCCGAGTTTTAAAGCAATATAAGAATATGTTTTTGTATGTCCAAATTTTATTTTTTTTAATTCCACCAAAAGTTTCTCTTTTAATTTTTTTTTGTTCATGTTAAAATTATTTTTGTTTTGATTTTTTTTATTATATAATTGTAATTCAAAAATGGAAAAATATATACAATCTTTTATAGAAATGGTAAAATTTAATGAAAATGGTTTAGTTGTTGTAGTTGTTCAGGACCTAAATGGAATTATTTTAATGGTTGCATATATGAACACAGAAGCAATTGAAAAAACACTACAAACAGGTAAAATGCACTATTACAGCAGAAGTAGAAAAAAATTGTGGCTTAAAGGTGAAAGTTCAGGAAATTTTCAATTTGTGAAAGATATTTATATTGACTGTGATAATGATGCTTTGCTTTTCAGAGTTCAGCAAAAATGTGGAGCATGCCATAGTGGATATTATTCTTGTTTTTACAGAAAATTTGAAGATGGAAATTTCAAAATCATAGAAGAAAAAATTTTTGAACCAGAGGATGTATATAACAAGGAAATAAAAAAATGCTAAAAAGTTATTATTACAAACTATTTTTGATAATTGCAATAATTGGTATATTTATATATCTGATATATCCAGTTGATAAAAAAATTAAAAAAGGCCTTGACTTGCAAGGAGGAATTCATATTGTTCTTGAAGTAGAAAAACCACCAGAAGAAACAGAAAATATAAATGAATTAACTGATAGAGCACTTGAAATAATAAGAAACAGAATAGATGCTCTTGGGGTCTCTGAACCAATAATACAAAAAGAAGGAGCAAACAGAATAATAGTTGATATACCAGGGGTTAAAGAACCAGAAAAAGCAATAGATATAATTGGAAAGACCGCCTTATTGGAGTTTAAACTTGTTAATGATGACCCAAAAGCACTTCAATCTGCATTAGAAGGCAATCCTCCAGAAGGATATGAGGTTTTATATACAACTGAAAAAGATGAAAGAGGGATAGCAAGAAAGGGTTCTCCTATTCTTGTAAAAAAAGAACCAGAACTTACAGGTAAATATATAAAAGACGCTTATGTAAGTTATGACCCGGGTGGTTTGCCCTCTGTGAGTATTGTTTTTAATAGTGAAGGAGCAAAAATTTTTGAAAATGTAACAACAAATAATGTAGGTAGACAATTGGCAATTGTTTTAGATGGTGTGGTAAAAAGTGCTCCTATGATAAGAGAAAGAATACCAGAAGGGAAAGGGCAAATTAGTGGTAAATTTAATATGGAAGAAGCAAAAGAGTTAGCAATTGTTTTAAGAGCAGGTGCATTACCTGCAAAAGTTAATATGATTTATCAGCAAATTATTGGTCCAACTCTTGGAAAAAAATATATTCAACAAGGTTTTCGTGTAATTCTTTATGGCGGAATACTTGTTTTTATTTTTATGATTTTCTATTATTCTGTATTTGGTCTTTTGGCTGATTTTGCCCTTGCTTTAAATATACTTATTCTTTTAGGTATAATGGCAGGGATTAAAGGTGTTCTTACAATGCCAGGAATTGCAGGAATTGCTTTGACTATTGGTATGTCAGTTGATGCAAATATTTTAATTTTTGAAAGAATAAGAGAAGAAATAAAAGCCGGAAAATCACCAAAAACAGCGGTTGATGCTGGATATTTAAGAGCATGGAGTGCTATCCTTGATTCTAATATAACAACATTAATTATAGGAGCAATACTTTTTTTCTTTGGAGAAGGTTCTATAAAAGGTTTTGGATTAACTTTAAGTATAGGAATACTTGCAAACTTATTTACCGCGGTTTATGTAACAAAAGTAATTGTTGATTACTTTCTTATAATAAAAAAGGTTGAAAAAATACGGATATAAAAATGGAACTGATAAAAAAAACAAATTTTGATTTTATGGGGAAAAGAAAAATTGCATATTTATTTTCTATTATTGTTATTTTATGGGGAATGACAACATTTTTTATAAGAGGCAAAAAAAATTTTGGAGTTGATTTTACAGGTGGGGATTTATTACAAATTGCCTTCAAGAACAGTGTCTCTGTTAGTGAAATAAGAGATACTCTATCAACATTAAATATTGGGTCTTTTACAGTACAGGCAGTTGGAACAGAAGAAAAAGAGGTAATAATAAAAAGCAATCCAAATACATCTGATACAATACTAAAAGCAATTCAGCAAAAATATGGGCAGGATATTGAAATAAAAAATAAGGCAATTATTTCGCCATCAATGAGTACAAGTTTAAGAAACAAAGCACTTTTTTCATTTTTGCTTGGAATAATAGGTATACTTATTTATTTAGCAATAAGATTTGAATTCAGATTTGCAGTTGGAGCAACAGTTGCAATTTTTCATGATTTGCTTTTTGTTATCTCAATACTTGCAATTGCAGGGAAACAAATTGATTCAACTATAATTGCTGCCCTTCTTACAATAGCAGGATATTCTGTAAATGATACCGTGGTAATTTTTGATAGAATAAGGGAAAATGTAAGGAAAACAAGAAGTGATAATTATATAGGTATTTTTAACCTAAGTATAAATGAAACATTAAGTAGAACTATTCTTACAGGACTAACAACAATTGTAGTTGTTATATTATTCTTCTTCTTTGGTGGGGAATCACTTCATGATTTTGCTTTTTCTTTACTTGGTGGATTTATTATTGGAACTTTTTCTTCTGTTTTTGTTGCGTCGGCATTGGTTATTGACTGGCATAGAATTAGACCTTATAAAATTAAATTATGAAAGTAATAGGTGGAATACATAAAGGTAAAAAACTCTTATTTATAAAAGAAAAAGATATAAGACCAACAAAAGATGTTGTAAGAGAAGCAATTTTTGATGTCCTGCGCGGATGGATAGTTGGAAAAAAAATAATTGATCTGTTTGCTGGTACAGGGGCACTTGGGATTGAGGCAATAAGCGAAGGTGGAGAAAAGGTTATATTCGTTGAAAGTAAAGGGAAAATAGTTGATATTTTAAAAAAAAATGTAATTAATGTTGGAATAGAAAAACAGGTATCTATTTTAAAGGGTGGAGTAGAAGAGAAAATCAAGGAGATGAGAAATTTCAAATATGACCTTGTAATTGCAGACCCACCTTATGATTTTCCCGTAAACAAATTGAAAGAAATACTTGAAACAATTATTTCTTCCGAAGTAATAAATGAAAATGGAATTATTATTGTTGAGCATAGAACTAAATATTCAATACCAGAAAGTGCTAAATTTATTGTCTACAAAAATAAAAAATATGGTAAAACATCTGTTTCATATTTAAAAAGGAAAGAAAATGAAGAATATAGCAGTCTATCCGGGTAGTTTTGACCCTATAACAAATGGACATATTGATGTTATTCATAGGTGTCTGAAAATTGTGGACAAAATAATAATTGCTATTTCATCTTTTCAAAGAAAGGACTTTCTTTTAACAATTGAAGAGAGAACTGAAATAATTAAAGAAACATTTAAAAATGATGATAGAATTGAAATAGATAAATTTGATGGGCTTCTTGTTAATTATCTAAAAGAAAAAAATATAAATATTATTGTAAGAGGACTTAGAGCAATTTCTGATTTTGAATATGAATTCCAAATGGCTTTAACAAATAGAAAGTTAAATAAAAATATTGAAACAATTTTTATAATGCCAGGAGAAGAATATTTTTTTATAAGTTCAACAATGGTCAAGGAAATAGCAAAATTAAAAGGCCAAATTTCTTGTTTTGTCCCTCCTGCTGTGGAAAAAAAATTAAAAGAAAAATTTAACTATTAAATGTAAAATTTAAAATAGAAAAAATACAAGACAAAAAATGAAAAAGTTTTAAATCTATTAAAGAAGGAGAAAAAAATGCCAAATCCTAAAAGAAAACATTCAAAAAGTAGAACAGGAAAGAGAAGAAATTCAAAAAAAATTAAAAATGTCTCCCTTTCAAAATGCCCAAATTGTGGTTCTTTAATTACGCCTCATTCTGTTTGTCCTCAATGTGGATATTATAAAGGAGAACTTGTTATCCAGAAGAAAGAAAAAAGAAAAAAACAATGAAAAATATCTCTATTGCACTTGATGTTATGGGGGGGGATAAAGTTCCCTTTTCAACAGTAAAAAGTCTAGAATGTATTAAAAAAGGTGATAATTTGAAAATTTTTCTTGTAGGTGAAAAAGAAAAATTTAATCATCTCTTATCTTCTTTAAATCCTGATTTGTACTCAATTGTTGAATGTAAAAAGTTTATTCCGATGGATAAAAAGGTGGGGCTGAAACTTCTGAAAGAGACAGATACAACAATGTCAGTTACATTACGACTTTTGAAAGAAAAGAAAGTTGATGTAGCATTAAGTGGTGGCAATACAGCAGCTTTTGTTGCTCTTGCAATATCACAAATTGGTTTAATTAAAGGAGTAGAAAGACCGGCAATTGCAGTTTTATTTCCTAATGCTTCAAAGGGAAATACAATTTTTCTTGATGCAGGAAGTAATATAAATGCAAAACCAATCCATTTTTTAAGTTCAGCAATTATGGGAGCAACCTATGCAGAAATTGTCTTTGGTATTAAAAAACCAAAAGTATCTTTATTAAATATTGGTGAAGAGGAAACAAAAGGTGATGATTTAAGAAAAGAGGCATTCCAATTGTTAAAAAATGCAAAAGAAATTAATTTTATTGGAAATATTGAAGGACAGGACATTTTCACAGGAAAAAGCGATGTAATTGTAACAGATGGATTTACTGGAAATGTTGTTTTAAAAACATCAGAAGGTATCAGCAGATCTTTCAAAACACTTCTTTTGAGATATTTAAGAGAAAATATTTCTGGTAAAATTGCAACTTTTCTTATTAAGAAAAATTTAAGCCAATTTGCAAAAATGGTTGATTATGCTGAATATGGAGGAGGGATATTACTTGGAGTTGATGGAATAGTCCTTATTTCTCATGGAAGGTCTTCTCCAAGGGCAATTTTTAATGCAATGAAATTAGGTGAAAAAATTGTAAAATCAAATTTTTTAGACATTATGAAAGAAAAAGTGAAAGATATGGAGAGTTAAATGGGAGTAATTATAACTGGAACTGGTTCTTATTTGCCTGAGATTGTTTTAACAAATAGAGATATGGAAATGATGGTTGATACCTCTGATGAGTGGATAACAACAAGAACTGGAATAAAAGAAAGAAGAATTGCTCCAAAAAATATTTCTTCTTCTGATTTAGGGAAAGAAGCAATTTTAAATGCATGTAATGATGCAAATATTGTACCAGAAAAAATTGACTTTATAATTTGTGCAACAATTACTCCAGATAAATTTTTCCCTTCAACTTCTTGTCTTATAGAACACAAATTAGGGATTAAGAAAAAATTTGCATTTGATATTTCTGCTGCATGTTCTGGTTTTCTTTATGGACTTGAAATTGCAAGAAATCTTATAGAAACAAGTGGCTATCAAACAGGAGCAGTTGTAGCAGCAGAGTGTATGAGTAGAATAACTGATTATACAAATAGAGAAACATGTGTTCTTCTTGGAGACGGAGCAGGAGCAGTAATTGTTCAAAGGTCAGAAGAAAATGGAGTAATCGGGTCATATTTATCTTCTGATGGGGGTTATGAATATTTGCTTCATGCCCCTGCTGGTGGTTCAAAATTGCCTTCTTCTTTTGATACAATTGAAAACCGCCTCAACTTTATGAAAATGGAAGGACAACCACTTTTTAAAATTGCAATAATTACAATGTGTGAAAGTATAAATAATATCTTGAAAAAATATAAATTGAAAAAAGAGGATATATCGCTCATTATCCCTCATCAAGCAAATTTAAGAATTATTTTAGGTGTTGCAAAAAATATGAAAATACCAGTTGAAAAATTTTTTGTAAATATTGAAAAATATGGAAATATGTCCGCTGCGTGTGTTCCTGTTGCTCTTGACCATGCAAATAAAAAACAACTAATAAAAAAAGGTGATTATATCTTAACTGTTTCTTTTGGTGGTGGATTAACTTGGGGTGCAAATCTAATAAAATGGTATAAAGGGGATAAAAATGAAAAATAAAGTTGTTATAATTACAGGGGCATTTGGAGGAATTGGGAAAGCAGTTGCTTATAAATTTTCTAATTTAGGTGCTAAACTTGTTCTCTGGGATGTTATTATTGATAATGAATTTATCAACCAATTTACAAAAAAAGAAACAGAAATAATTGCTTCAAAAATTGATATAACAAATCAAAAAGAAATTGAAGAAGGGAAAAATTATATAATTGAAAAATTTGGAACAATTGATGTTTTAATAAATAATGCAGGCATAACAAAAGACAAAATTATTCTGAGAATGACAGAAGAGGAATGGGATGAAGTAATAAATATAAACTTGAAAGGTGCTTTTTTATGTAGTAAAATTATAGGGTATGAAATGTTTTTAAAGAAAAAAGGTAAAATAATAAATGTCGCTTCAATAATAGGACAGGTTGGGAATATAGGACAGGCAAATTATGCTGCCTCAAAAGGTGGTTTAATTGCTCTTACAAAAGTTTGTGCTAAAGAATTTGCAAGAAGTAATATAAATGTTAATGCAATTGCTCCTGGATATATTATGACAAAAATGACACAGAATTTACCTGAAAAAGTAAAAGAAAAAATGCTTGAAAATATACCTCTAAGGAGATTTGGAACTCCAGAGGATGTTGCAGAACTTATTGCTTTTTTATCAGGTGAAAATTCAAATTATATAACAGGTCAGGTTATTAGAATAGATGGTGGACTTGTAATGTAGTACTCGGTTAAATATCTTGACCAAAAAGTGGAGAGTAACAGGGGTTAGCAGAGCAGAGTTGGTGCTTGATTTCCTCTCTTATTTCTTCCCTTTGACAAAGGGAAGATAGAAAGGATTTTGGAGATTTCAACAAGCACAACGGGAGTGAGAGGGGATTTATAAATGAAAGACATAAAACAATGTGCTTTCTTTTGTGCTTTACAAGTATATATCACTGAACTCTAATGTAAAAAAAGGAGGAAAAAAGATGGAAAGAGAAGAAATAGCAAAAATAGTAAAGGATATTGTTGTTGAGAAGTTGGGTGTTGATGCTAATGAGGTAACAGAAAACGCATCTTTTATTGATGACCTTGGTGCCGATTCTCTTGATACAGTTGAACTCGTTATGGATTTTGAGGGAAAGTTTGGACTTGAAATACCTGATGAAGATGCTGAAAAAATAAAAACAGTTGGAGATGCAATAAATTATATTGAAAATAATATTTCAAAAAAATAAAAATGAAAAAAATTGTCGTTACTGGACTTGGATGTGTTACACCTGTCGGAAATAATTTAAAAACAACATGGGAAAATTTAATAAAAGGTGTAAGTGGTGTTGATACAATAAAAAGTTTTGATGTATCCAATTTTGATACAAAAATTGGTGCAGAAGTTAAGGACTTTCAATTGGATTTTATTCATCCAAAAGAAAAAAGAAAAATGGATAAATTTGTCCAGTTTGCTATAAAAGCAACTGATGAAGCAATAAAAGATAGTGAAATAGAACTTGAAAAAGAAAAAAAAGAGAAAATAGGTGTAATAGTAGGAGCAGGAATTGGTGGATTAAGAGTAATTGAACAACAACACGAAATACTTTTAAGTTCAGGTCCAGGAAGAGTTTCCCCTTTTCTAATTCCAATGTTAATTCCAGATATGGCAGCAGGACAAATTGCAATTTACTTTGGATTTAAGGGAGTTAATTTTGCAACTGTAAGTGCCTGTGCTTCAGGGGCGCATGCTATTGGTACTGCTCTTTGTTTTATGAGAGAAAATAATTGTGATGTAATGATTGCTGGCGGAACTGAGTCCTGTATAACACCACTTGGACTTGCAGGTTTCTGCTCTATGAAAGCATTATCAACAAGAAATGACCAACCACAAAAAGCATCAAGACCGTTTGATAAAGAAAGAGATGGTTTTGTTATGGGAGAAGGTGCAGGCATTGTTGTTCTTGAAACAGAAGAACATGCAAAAAAAAGAGGAGCAAAAATCTATTGCGAACTTGCTGGCTATGGAATGAGTTGTGATGCTTATCATATGACATCTCCTGACCCAACAGGTGAAGGTGCTTATCTTGCAATGAAACATGCTCTGGTAAATTCAAATATTGTTCCTCAGGAAGTTGATTATATCAATGCTCATGGAACTTCAACAAAATTAAATGATAAAAGTGAAACAGATGGAATTAAAAGGGTCTTTGGAGAAAATGCCTATAAAATATATATTAGTTCAATAAAATCAATGGTTGGACATTTACTTGGAGCAGCAGGAGGAGTTGAATTTGTTATAACATGCCTGACAATCAAAGAGGGAATAATACCTCCTACAATAAATTATGAATATCCGGACCCTGAATGTGACCTTAATTATGTCCCAAATAAAACAATTGAAAAAGATGTGAAAGTTGCTCTTTCAAATTCTTTTGGTTTTGGTGGGCACAATATTACTCTTGTTGCTAAAAAATATGAATAAAGGAGAGAAAATGGAATACTTTCTTACTGATGAACAACAAATGATAAAAGAACTTGCAAGAAAAATCGCAGAAGAAAAAATTCTACCAAAAAGAGCAGAATATGATGAAAATGAAATATTTCCCCATGATATAGTAAAAGTACTTGCTGATTCGGACCTTTTTGGTGTTTTTGTTCCAGAAAACTATGGCGGACTTGGATACGGAGTTTTTGAATTGTGTCTTGTTATTGAAGAATTAAGTAGGGTTTGTGGGGGAATTGCTTTATCTTATGCTGGAACTGCTCTTGGAACTTTTCCAATAGTTCTTTTTGGGAATGAGGAACAAAAAAATAAATATCTTCCACCAATTGCAAAAGGAAAACTTGCTGCATTTGCAGTAACTGAATCTAGCTCAGGGAGTGATATTACAAATCTAAACACAACAGCAAAAAAAGACGGAGATTGGTATATTTTAAATGGAACAAAACAGTGGATAACAAATGGTGGTGAAGCAGAAACATACGTAGTAATTGCTTCAACTGATAAAAGCAAAGGTGCAAGAGGTTCAACTGCTTTTATAATTGAGAAGGGATGGGATGGTTTTGAGTTTGGAAAAAAAGAAAAAAAATTGGGAATAAGAGCATCTGCAACAAGAGAACTTGTCTTTACCAATTGTAAAGTCCCAAAAGAAAATGTTTTAGGAAGAGAAGGGATGGGATTTTTAATTACAATTAAAAATTTTGATACAAGTAGACCTGGTGTTGCCTCACAGGCATTAGGTATAGCACAGGGTGCGTATGAATCAGCACTTGAATATTCTCATCAAAGAAAACAATTTGGACAACCAATAAGTTCATTTCAAGCAATTCAACATATGCTGGCTGATATGGCTACACAAATTGAAGCAGCAAGAACTCTTATTTATCAAACAGCAAAAACAATTGACTCAGGAGCAAAAAGCTATTCAAAAGAATCAGCAATGTGCAAACTTTTTGCTTCTGATGTTGCTATGAAAGTAACAACAGATGCAATTCAGATTTTTGGAGGATATGGCTATATGAAAGATTATCCTGTTGAAAAAATGTTTAGAGATGCAAAAATAACTCAAATATATGAAGGAACTAACCAAATACAGAGAAATGTTATTGGTATTGAATTGATTAAAGAACTTGCAAAAAAGAAAAAATAAGTGAAAGAGATTGTTTTTAACCAGGAAAAGAATACAAGAATAGATAAATATCTTAAAGAAAAACTTAATGTTTCAAGAGAAAGAATAAAATATTTAATAAAGCAAGAAAAAGTCATTGTCAATTCAAAAAAAATTATTCCATCATATCATCTTAAAAAAGGTGATTTAATATCTATCATTCAAATTGAAGAAGAACAAAAAGAAGAAATAAAACCAGAAAAGAGTAATTTAGAAATTATATACGAGGATAAAAATATTATTGTAGTCAATAAACCAGCAGGAATTATAACTCACCCAACAAATTATAAAAAAACAGGGACACTTTTAAATTATGTTTTATATTATACTTCATTGGCAAAAATTGGTTCTCCTCTAAGAATAGGAGTTGTTCATCGTCTTGATAAAGAAACATCGGGAGTAATTGTTTTTGCCAAAACATCTCTTGCTTATTGGAATCTTATTGAACAATTTAGAAATAGAATGGTGGAAAAAATTTATTTAGCAATTGTTAAAGGAAATTTTACACCTGAAAAAAAGGTAATAGAATTCACTGTTTTACCCGATAAAGAAAACCCAACAAAAATGAAAGTCCATTTCCTGAAAGGGAAAAAAACAATAACTGAAATAAATGCTTTAAAATATTTTGATGATTATACACTTGTCTCTGTTAAACCAATTACAGGAAGAACTCATCAAATACGCCTTACTCTTTCATATTTAAATTATCCAATTATAGGGGATGAAAAATATGGAGTAAAATCACCCATTATTTCAAGATGTGCTTTACATGCATGGAAATTAACTCTTGCCAACCCAAGAGATAATAAAAAACAAACATTTATTGCTTCAATTCCAGATGATATAATACAAATTATAAATAATTCTAATCTATAATAAAAAATTTGGGTATAATAAAGGATAAATAAATTTAGTAAATGTAGAAAGTATTTTAAATTTTTTTAAAAAAATGAACAATAATAAAATTAAAAAATTATATTTTCCTGTTATTTTTTTATTAACCTGTATTTTTTTATTTCTAAATTATAAAGGATACAAATGGGGAGAAATTTCTCCAGGTAAATCAGTTGTTCGCCTATTTGCAGTAATATTTTCACTTCTTTCAATTTTCCATATTCTGACCCAAATAATAACATTTGTTGTAAAAAAGAAAAAAGGGCCTCTTGGTGAAACAAAAATGCTTGTTGGTTTTTCAAATGCAATTAAGGGATTTGCAATAATTTTTGCTTTAATTGAAAGTATGGGAAAAATAACTATTTTCGGTGCTCTTGGAGTTGGATTTTTTGGAATGCTTTTAGGATGGTCTTTACAAGCCCCTGTCAGCGGTATTGCTGCCTGGGCACTGATAACATTAAGAAGACCTTTTAGAATAGGGGATAGAATTTATCTACCTACACTTGGACTTGTTGGAGATGTTATAGATATTGGTTTAATGTACACAATTTTAAATCAAGTTGGTGGAGCAGTTGGAAGCGAAGAGGCAACAGGACGAGATGTTCTTATACCAAATGCAATGCTTTTTAGTCAGGTCGTAATAAATTACACTGTAAAACAGGATCAACCATATTTTCTTGATGAAGTTATTTGGAGAATTACATTTGATTCTGATTGGGATGAAGCAGAAAAAATTTTAATTGAAGCAGCAAAAAAAGTTACAGCAGATATTATTGAAAAAACAAAGGTTGAACCTTATATAAGAGCTGATGTTTATGACTATGGAATTTATTTGAGATTAAGATATATAACATCGGCAATTGAAAGACCAAAAATTGCATACGAAATAAATAAAATAATATTCAAAAAAGTACAGGAAAATCCTAAAGTTGACCTTGCTATTCCTTATACTTACTCGTATAAAAAGGGTGTAAAAGGTAAAAATAATCTTTAAAATTTATTTATGTTTTTTTTATCAAAAAATGATAAAATTGTGAAAATTAAATAAAATATAAAAGGGAAAAATGGAAAAATTTGTAATTGAAGGTGAAAATAAATTAGTAGGAGAAATTGAAATATCTGGTTCAAAAAATTCTGCTCTTCCAATATTATCAGCAACTGTCTTAGGAGAAGGTAAATCAATAATTCATAATGTTCCTGATGTAAAAGATGTTCATACTCTCTTGGATATCCTTGAATACATGGGAGCAAAAACAAAATTTTATAACAATACAGTTGAAATTGACCCCGATGGAATAGAAAAATATACCGCTCCTTATGAACTTGTAAGTACAATGAGAGGTTCAATTTGTTTATTAGGCCCACTTCTATCAAAATTCAGGCAGGCAAGATTTTCCATGCCTGGTGGATGTGTAATTGGACCAAGACCTATAGACCTTCATATAAAAGGGCTAAAAAAATTGGGGGCAGAAATATCTAATGAAGAAGGATATATTGTTGGAAAAGCAAATAAATTGAAAGGAAACAAGATTTTTCTTGCTGGAAATTTTGGTTCAAGTGTTCTTGCAACTGCAAATATTCTTATGGCTTCTACTCTTGCTGAAGATGAAACAATCATTGAATTTGCTGCATGTGAGCCAGAAATTGTTGACCTTGCAATGTTCTTAAAAAAAATGGGAGGGAAAATTTGTGGAGAAGGGTCACATACAATAAGAATAGAAGGAGTTAAAAAATTAAAAGGAACTGAATATTCAATTATACCAGATAGAATTGAAGGTGGAACTTTATTACTTTTAGGATATATAACAAAGAGTAAAATTGTTATAAAAAATATAATTCCCTCTCATCTTTTTGCCCTTATTGATAAACTTGAAGAATCAGGGATAGAAATAAATATAAAAGAAAATATTGCTATAACAAAACCATATAATAAATGGAAAGCAGTTGATATTGTGACCCTTGCCTACCCTGGTTTTCCAACTGACCTGCAAGCGCAGATTATGAGTTTTCTTTGTCTTGCAGATGGAATTAGTATAATTACAGAAAAGGTATTCCCGGAAAGATTTATACATGCAGGAGAACTAAACCGTTTGGGTGCTGATATTTCTCTTGATGGTTCAAAGGCAATAGTAAAAGGAGTAGAAAAATTATATGGAGCAAAAGTAATGGCTTCTGATTTAAGAGCAAGTGTTGCTTTAGTTCTTGCTGGACTTGTTGCAGAAGGAATAACTGAAATTTCCAGGATTTACCATATTGACAGAGGATATGAAAAATTTGAAAAAAAACTAAATTTATTAGGGGCAAAAATAAAAAGGGAAAAAGAATGAGTAAAATAAAAATTATTGTATGTGGTGCAAGAGGTAAAATGGGTAGTTTAATTTTGAAACTTGCAGGTGAAAAAGAAAATTTTGAAGTCACTGGTATTGTTGAAAACAAAAATCATCCTGATATTGGGGAAAAAATTGATAATTATATTCTTTCAGATAATCTTTCAAATATCTCTACTGGAAAAGAAATAGTTATTGATTTTACAGTTTCAACTGCAACAAAAGAATTTTTAAAAGTATGTGAAAATAAAGGTAATCCTATTGTTATTGGAACAACAGGACTTTCTGAAAAACAACTAAATTCAATTAAAAACGCCGGGAAAAAAATCCCAGTTTTCTTTTCTCCCAATATGTCTCTTGGAGTTAATCTTTTTTTAAAAATAATAGAATTTTCATCTTCTCTTTTTAAAAACTATGAAGTGGAAATAAAAGAAATACATCACCATTTTAAAAAAGATGCTCCAAGTGGAACTGCAAAAAAAATTGCAGAAATAATATGTGAGAAAACAGGAAGAAATTTTAAAGAAGATATAAAATATGGTAGAAATGGATTGACTGGCGAAAGAAAATTTGAAGAAATTGGGATGCATTCTTTACGACTTGGTGATATTGTCGGTGAACATTATGTTTACTGGGGTGGAAAAGGCGAAATTATTGAGTTTTCACATAGGTGTTATAATAGAGAAAATTTTGCCGAAGGATCATTAATTGCTGCGGAATTTTTAAGTAAAAAAGAAAAGGGGTTTTATACAATGGATGATTTATTGAAGGAGGTATTTAATGTTTGATATTGAAGATATAATTTCCTATTCTTCAAAATGATGTTTTATAATTTTCCCTTCTTCTATGAAAATAACATCTTCACAAAAATTTGTTGACATATCTGCAATTCTTTCAAGTGACCTTGAAATTCTTATAAGATGGATTGACCTTTCAATAGTTGAAGAATCTTGGAGCATATAAGTAAGTAATTCTCTAATAATTTGTTCATTTAAAGCATCAACAATATCATCTCTTTTACATATTTCTCTTGCTAATTTTGTATCTCCATTTATAAAAGACAAAACACTTTCTTTTAACATATTAGAAACAATCTCACTCATTTTTGGTAAATCAATAAGTTTTTTCACAAAAGGTCTTTCAATAAGGAACAATGCACTTTCAGAGATATTAACTGCTGTATCACCAACTCTTTCAAGGTCATTATTCATTTTTAAAATCATTACAATTGTTCTTAAATCCTTTGCAACTGGTTGAAATCTTGCTATTGTTTCAACACAAAATCCATCAATTTCTACTTCTGCCATATTTGCTTTATTTTCAAGTGTATCAATAACTTCAGAAAGATACTCTTTTTTTCTTTCAATAAGACCTTGCATACTTTTTCTTACCATTTCTTCTGCAAGTAAAGAAAAATCAATTATTTTTTCTTTAAGTTTTTGCATTCTTTCTTCAATCATTTTTTTCTCCTATTTATCCAAACTTACCTATCAAATACTCCTCTGTTTTTTTATTAGAGGGAGCAGTAAATATTTTATCTGTTTTACCAAATTCAATCAATTCTCCTAAATACAAAAAAGCAGTATAATCAGAAATTCTTGCTGCTTGTTGCATATTATGAGTTACAATTACAATTGTATATTTTTCTTTCAATTTTTCTATTAACTCCTCTATTTTTAGAGTTGCTATTGGGTCTAAACTTGCACAGGGTTCATCAAAAAGTATTACTTCTGGTTCAATTGCTATAGTTCTTGCAATACATAATCTCTGTTTCTGTCCTCCTGATAAATCCAGAGCATTTTTACCTAAATCATTTTTTACTTCATCCCATAAAGCAGCATCTTTCAATGCTGTCTCAACTTTTAAATAAAGGTCATTTTTATTTTTGAACATTTTATGAATTTTAAGGCCATAAGCAACATTTTCAAATATGGATTTTGGGAAAGGATTGGGTAGTTGAAAAACCATACCTACTCTTTTCCGTAAAACAACCTCATCCATACTATAAATATCTTCTCCATCTAACAGTACTTCTCCTTCTACTTTTGCTGAATCAACCAAATCAAGCATTCTGTTAATTGTTTTTATAAAAGTTGATTTTCCACAACCAGAAGGACCTATAATTGCAGTAACTTTATTTTTTTCAATATCAAAACTTACATTTTTCAATACATGTAGATTTGAATATCTAACATTTAGATTTTTTATAACTATTTTTACCATTTTTTCTTTCCTCTTGTTTTAATTCTTAAAAAAATTGCAATAGAATTCATTCCTAAAACCAGAAATAAGAGTACTAAAGCAGTTCCATAAGCAATTGGAACTTGAAATTCTGGCTGTGTTCCTTCTGTCATTAAACCATAAATATGATACGGTAATGCTTGAACTTCATCAAATATAGATTTAGGTAATTTATTTATATAAAAAGTAACTGCTGTAAACAAAATAGGGGCTGTTTCTCCTGCTGCTCTACCAATTGATAAAATAGCACCTGTTAAAATTCCACTTATTGAATTAGGTAAAACAATATTTTTAATTGTTTGCCATTTTCTTGCTCCCAGTGAAAAAGATGCTTCTCTGAAACTTTGAGGAACTGATTTTAATGCTTCCTCTGTTGACATTATAATTGTAGGTAATGTTAATATCCCTAATGTTAAACCACCCGATAAAATAGAAACACCAAACTTAAAAAGTTTAACAAATACAGCAAAACCAAAAAGTCCAAAAATAATAGAAGGAACTCCTGCTAAATTATTTATCCCAATTTTAATAATTCTGACAAGATAATTATCTCTGGCATATTCTGATAAATATATACCTGCTCCAATACCTAAAATTAAGGAAAATATAATTGAAACACCTACTAAATAAATTGTTCCTAAAATTGCGGGGAAAATTCCTCCTTTTGTCATTCCTTCTTTTGGCATACTAAAAAGAAACTCTAAATTTATTACCTTAAAACCTCTTATAAAGATAAAGAAAAAAATTAAAAAGAAAAAAATTAAAATTAAAATATTACAAATTCTAAATACCCAGAACCATAAATTTTGTTTTAATTTTTTCATCTTACTCTCTTTTTGAATCTTTCATATAAAAAATCAGATAATATGTTAAAAAATAAAGTAATTACAAAAAGAACAATACCAAGAGAAAACAGAGCATTGTAATGAATTCCTCCTAAAACTGCTTCTCCCATTTCAGCAGCAATTGTTGCTGTTAAAGGTCTAACTGGTTCTAAAAAAGAATGAGGGATAATTGCTGCTCCTCCTGCTACCATTAAAACAGTCATTGTCTCTCCAATTGCTCTTGATATTCCTAATATTATTGCAGTAATTATTCCTCCACTTGATGCAGGAAGAACTACTTTAAAAATTGTTTCTAATTTTGTTGCACCTAAGGCAAGTGATGCCTCTTTGTAATTATTTGGGACAGATGATATTGCATCATCTGCAATACTTGTAATAGTTGGAATAGCCATAATTCCTAAAATTATAGAAGCAGTTAAAGCACATAATCCAACAGGTAAGTCAAAAATTTTCTGGATAAATGGGGCTAAAATTACTACACCAAAAAAACCATAAACAACAGAAGGTATTCCTGCTAATAGTTCAATTATTGGTTTTATGATTTCTTTTGTCGTTCTACCAGCAATTTCAGAAAGATAAATAGACGCTCCTATTCCTAATGGAATTGCCAATATTAGCGCGCCTAAGGTTACCCATAAAGAACCTAAAATTAAAGGTAGTGCACCAAAACTTGGTGGTTCATAAGTTGGATACCACTCTTTTCCAAATAAAAAGTCCTTCAATGAAACATATTTAAATAGGGGTAATCCCTCTTTGAAAAGAACTACAACTATACCTAATAAGAAAAATAATGAAAGAAACGAAAGAAAAAATAAAATATATTTAATAAAATTTTCTTTTAATTTTGTCATTTTTATTCCTTATATTACCATAAATAAACCTGTTATATCAAATAAACACCCCCTCAAATTGAGGGGGTGTTTATAATAAAAAGGATATTCTTTATTCCAAAGGAACAAATCCTTCTTCTTTCACAATTTCCTGTCCTTTTTTTGACTTTACAAAATCAATGAAATTTTTAACCAGTCCCTTAGGTGTTCCATTTGTGTACATAAATAAAACTCTTGATATTGGATATGTTCCATTTAGAACTGTCTCTTTTGAAGGATAAATTCCATTCACTTTTACTGCTTTGACATCAGAACCCAAATAACCAAGTCCTACATATCCAATAGCACCTTCTGTTCTTTTAACAATATTTACAATTGCCTGATTTGATGCTTGCATAAGAGCATCTGGTTTTACTTTTTCATTCTTTAACACAATTTCATTAAAACACTCAAAAGTTCCTGAGGCAGTATCTCTTGAAACAACCACTATCTTCTGGTTTTCCCCACCTAATTCCTTCCAATTAGATATTTTTCCTGTGTAAATATCTTTAATTTGAGAAAGAGTTAAATCACTAATAGGATTAGATGGATTGACAATTACTGAAATTGCATCGTTAGCAATTACATTTGCTTTAGGGTCTATACCTTTTGATATTGCAGTTTTTAATTCCTCTTTTTTCATTGGTCTTGAGGAATTAGCAATATCACACACCTTATCAATCAAAGCAGAAATCCCTACTCCAGAACCACCACCTCTTACAGAAATACTTACTCCTGGATTTTCTTTAATAAATTCTTCTGCACATCTTTGGGCAACAGGAAAAACAGTAGTAGAACCCTGTAAAATTATACTTTTTTCCTGCGCGATAACAAAAGATGTTAGACATAATGTTAGAACCAGATATAAAAAAATTTTTTTCATTTTTCCTCCTTTTAAAAGTTCACTACATAATCAATTTGAAGTGTATTTACATCACCTCTGCCTACATAATTACCTTCACCGACAATATATGTTATACCTGCAGTGGAGTTATCATTTATTGCATACTTAACCCCAAATTTATGCCCTTTTGAACCAGTTCCACCGCCATTGAAATCAGAATCATTTAAGAAAGCAGGAACACAATCTCTCTCAATATCTCTGTAGTTATAGTCAAATTCCCATGTTCCTTTTTTCTTCGCTTTCCCAACTGTAAACCCAATTTCATAGCCAGTGTCTTTATCAAATTCACTTTCAGTGTTTTTTACATAATCAGCATAAAGTTTTACAGGTACACCCTGAATTTCAAAGGGATAAAACTCAAAAACAACATCAATTGGTTTATATTCAGCAATATAATTTCCACCTATTATTGTATTACCTGTACCTGCACTACCAGCACCTACAACACTTGCAGTTGTTCTTCCTTCAATTCCTTCTGTCATATAATAAGCAACTGCTATTTTAAAGTCCCTTGATGCAATTTTCCCTGAATATCCAACTTGAATACCTGTCATGTATGGGTCGCTTTCCCATCCACCATCTTCTTGTAATGGAAAAAATCCACCATTTATAAAAACACCAACAGGGAATTTTGTTTGAAAGGCAATACCTTCAGGAGTTATATCCCCATCCCATACAAGGTCTGTGTTAATAAAAGGATTTGAAAATTTTCCACCAAAAATTGATATATATTTATTAAAGGAATATTTTATATATGCTTTGTCAAGCCAGATGTTTTTTGATGAAAAGACATCTTCTAATGTCTGATTTGTTGATTTTTGGTCTGATGAACCAGTTGCAACTCTTACTCCTATCTCTGTATTCTCATTTGGCTTTGTTTCAAATCCATATCTCAGTCGTATTCTTCCTCTATGTCTATCAACAGGGTCTTTATCTTCCATTTCGTATCTTAATCTTGCATCTCCACTAAATTTCATTGTATCAAGCCATTTTGGAACTTCTCTTTCTTTTGCTTCTTCTTTTCTGACTTCTTCCTGTGTTTCTACAAGAATTGTCTGCGCTTCACCTGAAGTAAGGATTCCTTTTTCTACAAGTTTCTGTATAAGAAGGTCTACATCAGAAGCAAAGGAACTAACTAAAAAAGATAGGAAGCATACTATCCCTGCAAGTAGTACTTTTCTTTTCATTTTTCCTCCTTTTTTTGTTGTTTTTTCTAAACTTTTATTTTTATATTCATCTTTATCTAATAAACCTTCTTCTCTTGATGCCTTTTTATTTTTTTTCACCTCCTTTTTGGCATTTTTTTCAATAGAAGAAGATTTGAAGAGTTTTAAAAGCATATTTTTTATAATTTCTGGATATGTCCCGATTTTCCTTTTTGAAAGATATGAAATTGTTAATTTCAACAAAAAAGCCAGAAGTAAAATCAAAAAAAATAGAATAATTACATTTCTGCCCATTGTGGTCCTCCTTTAATCCCTATTTTCTTATCCTCTTTTTCTGTAAATAAAACTACATCTCCTCTTTCAGTAAGTTCAACTTTTACATTTTTCCACTCAAAATCAGGAGAAAGTTCAGTTATATAAGAAATAGTTTGCCATGGGAAAATTCTTGTTTTTATTTCGCTGGAATATATTCCAAAACTATAAGTGGGTTTTTTAAAATGGAATGTTCTACATCTCATTTTTATGTATATTTGATTTTCTTCTAATACCTCTCCAACTGCTATGTGATTTGTTGCATCCTGATATGCCTTTTTTATTCTTACTTTCCATATTTTTCTCATTTGTTTTTCCATTTTCACCAAATAATTTTAATGAGAAAAAGTTAAGAAAGAGTAAAGAAATGGTAAAAATTTGGTAAAAAATGATATAACTATATAGGAAGGTTAATTATAAATTCAGTTCCAGAACCAACCTGACTTTTAACTTCTATTTTCCCACTAAGAGAAATAACTGCATTTTTTACAATTGCCAACCCAAGACCTGTCCCACCAGTTTCTTTTGACCTTGATTTATCAACAACATAAAATCTTTCAAAAATTCTTTCAATATCTTTTTCAGGAATTCCAATACCTGTATCTTTAATAGATATAAAAAGGTTATTTCCTAATACCTTACTTTTGATTGTAATTTCCCCATTGTCAGTATATTTAATAGCATTATCTATAAGATTAAATAATATACTTTCAATTAATAACCTATCTGTCATTAAACTATTTTTAATTTCCATATCTACTTTTACTTTTATTTCTTTCTCCTTTATTTTTTTTTCAAAAATCTTTACAATATCATCTGTTATCTCTTTTAAATTAACATTTTCTTTCTGAATTGCTTTTTCTTCAATATAAGAAAGACATAAAATATCATCTAATATATTTATTAATCTATCTGTGTTTTTCATTATAATTTTTATATTCTCTTTTGTATCCCCTTCTACTTCATCATAAATTGTTTCAAGATACCCTTTAATAACTGTTAATGGTGTTTTAATTTCATGAGAAATATTTGCAACAAGTTCTTTTTTTATATTTTTTAGTTGGTATGTCTCTGTTATATCTAAGAAATGAACAGCGACTGTGTTATCAAAAAACTTGAAAACATGACAATTAAAAATTTTATTACCAATTTCAATTTCACTTTGTCTGAATTCTTTATCATTTAATATATCTTTAATACACTCAAATAAATTATAATTATCAAAAAATTCAAGATAATTTTTCCCAATAAATTTTTCTTCATCCCTATTTGAAAAAACAATTTTATTCTCTTTATCTATTATAAAAATAGTTGTTGGAAGAAATTTAAAAAAAGAATAAATTTTTTCTTTCATTTCTTTTATTGTTTTTTCTTTTTTCTCTATTTCTTCCATAATTTCTTCTTCTGTTTTCTGAATAAAAACTATATCTGATTCTTTTTGATAAACATCTTTTTTATACTTTCTTAGATTTTCTTTTAAATTTTTTATAGGCAGGTAATTTAAAAAAGAAATAAGAAAAATAAAAATTAAACAAATAAATATAGGTAAAGAATAAATTTTGTTAAAAAGAATAAAAAAAATAAGTAATAATATATTTGAAATAAGTAATCGGGAAAAATAATTTTTTATCATTCTTCTATTTTATACCCAACTCCTCTTATTGTTTTTATATACTTACCATACTTGCCTAATTTTGCACGAAGATTGTTTATATGAACATCTATTGCTTTTTCTATTGTAAATTTTTCCCCATCCCATAAAAGTTCTATTATCTTGTCTCTTGGAAAAACCCATGATTTTTTAGAAGCAAGGATTAAAAGTATTTTAAATTCAACATAAGTTAGATTAATTCTCTTGTTATTAACTAAAACTTCAAATGTTTTTGGGTCAATAATAATTTCTTTCCCAATATATATCTTTTCAGTTGATAACTCCAACTTATATCTTCTTAAAACAGCCCTTATTCTTGCTAATAATTCTTTTAGAGAAAACGGTTTTGTTATATAATCATCTGCACCAATTTCAAGTCCTAATATTTTATCTCCTTCATCCGTTCTTGCAGTGAGCATTATGACAGGAATTTTTTCTGTTTTTGGATTTGTTTTTATGTTCTTACATACATCAATACCATCCATATCAGGCAGCATAAGGTCAAGAAGAACAAGGTCAAACTTCTCTTTCTCTATATTTTTTAAAAAATCATTTGCGTTTGTATAAGGAAAAGGTAAAAAATTATTTTTTTCTAAATACTTTTTCATAAGATTTAAAATATCAATTTCATCTTCAACTATTGCTATTCTTTCATTCATATTTGTTTTCTCTATATCAGTTTTCTAATTCCTATATTTTGGTTTATATCTTTATAGTACAGTTTGAAAAGTTATCCCTTTTATTTATTATCTTATAATATAAATTATAAAACATCTAATTTTCTTAATTGTTTATTCATAAAACCTTATTGTCAACTTTATTGTTCTATTATATAATAATGTTAATAATAATTGAAGGAGGTATTTAATGTTTGATATAAGCGAAAGAATGAAGAAAATACCACCATACCTTTTTGTAGAAATTGATAAAAAGAAAAAAAAACTAATAAAAGATGGATATGATTTAATTGACTTCGGAATTGGAGACCCTGATATACCTACTCCATCCAATATTGTTAGTGCTATGGCGGAATATATTAAAAAACCCGAATTTCATAGATATCCATTAGGAAGGGGAAATATTAATTTTAGAAAAAGTATATCATCTTTTTATCAAGAAAATTATGATGTCCAATTAGACCCTGAAGAAGAAATATGTGTTTTAATTGGCTCAAAAGAGGGAATTGCTCATTTTCCACTTTGTTTTATAAATCCAGATGACTATTCTCTTATACCTGAACCTGGATATCCTGTTTATAAAATTGGAACAATTTTAGCAGATGGGAATTGTTATTTTCTACCATTAAAAGAAGAAAATAATTTTCTTCCTGACTTCTCAAAAATACCTGCTAATATTTTAAAAAAAGCAAAAATACTCTATCTAAATTATCCAAATAATCCTACTTCTGAGTTTGCATCAGCAGAATTTTTAAAAGAAGCAATTAACTTTTGTAAAAAATATAATTTAATCCTTGTTTATGATGCTGCATATAGTGAAATTTATTATGATGAAAGACCTGTTAGTTTCCTTTCCCTTCCAGGGGCAAAAGATGTTGGAATAGAGTTTAATTCATTATCAAAAACATTTAATATGACTGGATGGAGAATTGGATGGGCATGCGGGAATAAAGAACTTATTTCAGCACTTAGTAAAGTAAAAGAAAATATTGATTCAGGTGTTTTTGAAGCAATTCAATTTGCAGGAATAGAAGCACTAACAAATAGCAAAGAGACACCTTTGAAGATGCGAGATATTTATAAAAAAAGGATGAATTTATTTGTCAATGGTTTAAAAGAAGTTGGTTTTGATGTTAAATTTCCAAAAGGAACTTTTTATCTCTGGCTGAAAGTAAATAAAAGTTCAGTTGAATTTGTTGACGAACTTCTTGAAAATGGTAAAATAATTGCAACTCCTGGAATTGGTTTTGGACCAAGTGGGGAGAACTTTGTGAGATTTTCTCTTACAATTCAGGAAAACAAAATAATAGAAGCAATTGAAAGGATTAAAAAAATATGGGAAAAGTAGCAATAGTTGTAGGAAGCAAAAATGATTTAGAGTTAATTGAAGGAGCAAAAGAAATTCTTAAAAATTTTGAAGTTGAATTTGATGTTTTTGTTCTTTCTGCTCATAGAACCCTTGATGATACAATTTCTTTTGCTGAAAATGCAGAAAAGAAAGGATATGAAGTAATTATTGCTGCTGCTGGAATGTCAGCACATTTACCTGGAATAATTTCTGCAAAAACAATTCTGCCGGTAATTGGTGTCCCTCTTCCAACAAGTGAAATTAAAGGAATGGATGCTTTACTTTCAATTGTTCAGATGCCAACAGGAGTTCCAGTTGCGACAATGTCCATAGGAAAAGCAGGAGTTAAAAATGCCGCTTTATTTTCAATTGAAATACTTGCAAGAAATGACGAAAAGTTAAAAGAAAAGTTAATTGAATATAAGAAAAACCTAAAATAAAGAACTTATAAATATTAGTAAATACTCAGTTTAGATGATATATGATACAATCTATTACAAAAGAACAAAACCAAAAAAGGAGGATAAAATGGCTGTGAGTTATAAGGAACTTGGACTTGTTAATACACAAGAACTTTTTAAAAAAGCATTGGCAGGTGGTTATGCAGTTCCTGCCTATAATTTTAACAATATGGAACAACTACAGGCAATAATTACTGCATGTGCAGAATGTAATTCACCTGTGATACTTCAAATATCTAAAGGTGCCCGGCAGTACGCAAATCAGACACTATTAAGGTATATGGTGCCAGGAGCAGTTGCTATGGCAAGAGAAATGGGCAGTAATATCCCCATTGCATTAAATCTTGACCACGGCGACTCTTTTGAACTCTGTAAAAGTTGTATTGACTATGGTTTTTCCAATGTAATGATAGACGGTTCTGCACTTCCCTATGAAGAAAATGTGTCTATTACTAAAAAGGTAGTTGAATATGCACATGAAAGAGATGTAACCGTTGAAGGTGAACTTGGTGTTCTTGCCGGTATAGAAGAGCATGTTTCTTCTGAAGTCAGTCACTATACAAATCCTAAGGATGTTGAGGATTTCGTAAAAAGAACAGGGGTAGATAGTTTAGCAATATCCATTGGGACTTCACATGGTGCTTATAAATTCAAGGTGAAGCCAGGCGAACCTCTGCCACCTTTAAGATTTGATATACTTGAAGAATGTGCAAAGAGACTTCCATCATTCCCTATTGTTCTTCATGGTGCTTCTTCTGTACTTAAAGAATATGTTGATATTATCAACAGGTATGGTGGAAAACTTGAAAATACTGCTGGTGTTCCTGAAGACCAGATAAGGAAAGCAGTTACAATGAATGTTTGCAAAGTAAATATTGACTCTGACGGTCGCCTTGTAATGACAGCAATGATAAGAAAATATCTTGCTGAACATCCAGAGGAATTTGACCCCAGAAAATATCTCGGTCCTGCAAGGGAAGAATTGAAAAAGATGTATATTGCAAAATGTAACCTTCTTGGCAGTGCTGGTAAAGGACAATAATAAGTTAAAAAGCAATACTTATAAACCAACAATTGTAAATTAAAATGAAAAAAATTGCTGTTGTTACTACTGGTGGAGATGCACCAGGTATGAACCCTGCTATAAGGTCAGTCGTCAGAACTGCTCTTTATAAAAACATCTCTATTTCGGGGATAAGAAGGGGATTTTTGGGCCTATATGAAGGTGATTTTATACCTTTAAGTTCAAGAGATGTCGGTAATATTATAAATAGAGGCGGAACAATCCTCAAAACAGCGAGATTCCCTGAATTTAAAGACCATAATATAAGAAAAAAGTGCCTTGAAAAATTAAAAAAAGAAAAAATTGATGGGATTGTAATAATAGGTGGAGATGGTTCTGCAAATGCGGCATACTCAATTTATAATGAATTCTCATATCCTGTTGTTCATATTCCTGCTTCAATAGATAATGACCTTTATGGAACTGATTGGACAATTGGATTTGACACTGCTGTTAACACTGCGGTAGAAGCAATTGATAAAATAAGGGACACTGCTACAAGTCATGAAAGGACATTTATAGTTGAAGTAATGGGAAGAGAAAAAGGTAACCTTGCTGTTGAAGTTGCAGTCGCCTGTGGTGCTGAAAATGTAATAATACCAGAAATTGAATTTAATTTAGACCAACTTGTTTCTTCTCTAAAACAGCAACAGGAAAAAGGGAAAAATAGTGCTTTAATAATTCTTGCAGAAGGGGCGGGAAAAGCAGAGGAATTAGCAAAGCAACTGACAGAAAAATTACCTGATAGAGAAATAAGATATTCTGTTTTAGGATATATTCAAAGAGGCGGAAGTCCGACATATTTAACAAGAACACTTGCAACCGTTTTTGGATGGTATGCAGTAAAATTTTTAATTGATGGTGACTATGGATATATGGTAGGCATTGTAGGAAATAAAATTGAGAAAGTCCCTCTTGAGAAAGTTGTTTCTAATAGAAAATTACCTGATATGGAAAAACTTGAGACAATTAAATATATGGCAATTTAATTTGAAAATACCCAGTTCTGTTGGAACTGAAAAGTAGCGAGTAGAGAGTAGCAAGTATAAATGGAAAAGTAATAAAAATTATAGAAAAAAAAATGTCCAAAGAATTCTGTAGGGAAGAAAAAAAGAAAATAAAAGAATTATTCAAAGCAAAAAAATTATTTCATAAGGAAATGGCGAAAATTCCTTTTGAAGAAAAAATTAAAATAGTTGTTAGATTACAAAATATAGTTAATGAATTGAAAACAAATAAAGGAAGAAGAAAAAAAAGAGTATGGAAAATTTAATTTTAAGGAGAAGGAAATGAGAAGCGATAATATTAAAAAGGGCATAGAAAAAACACCTCATAGAAGTTTATTAAAAGCAGATGGTTTTACAGATGAAGAGATAAAAAAACCTATTATTGGTATTGCAAATTCCGCTAATGAAATTATACCTGGTCATATTCACCTCAACAAAATTGCTGAAAGTGTAAAAACAGGTATCGTGTCTGCGGGAGGCACCCCTGTTGAATTTGGTGTTATAGGTGTCTGTGATGGGATTGCTATGGGACACCTTGGAATGAAATATAGTTTGGTTTCAAGAGAAGTAATTGCAGATAGTGTAGAAATTATGGCACAAGCACACCAATTTGATGGAATAGTTTTAGTTGCAAGTTGCGATAAAATTGTGCCAGGAATGCTTATGGCTCTTTTACGACTCAATATTCCAGGTATTTTGATAACTGGTGGTCCTATGTTGTGTGGATATTTACCAACTGGCGAAACAATAGATTTTATCTCTGTTTCTGAAGGAGTTGGAAAATTTTTAAAAGGTGAAATTGATGAAAAGCAATTAAAAATATTAGAAGATGAAGGTTGTCCAGGAGCAGGCAGTTGTGCAGGAATGTTTACTGCAAATTCCATGGGATGTTTATCAGAAGGACTTGGACTTTCACTCCCTGGAAATGGAACAATTCCTGCTGTTAGTTCAAAAAGAATTCGTTTGGCAAAATATGCTGGAATAAGAGCAGTTGAACTTGTTAAAAAAGATATTAAACCATCAGATATTATTTCAATTGAAAGTTTTAAAAATGCAATAACTCTTGATATGGCAATTGGTGCTTCAACAAATACTGTTTTACATCTTCCAGCAATTGCAAATGAAATAGGTATTAAACTTAACCTTGAAATTTTTGATGAAATAAGTAAAAAGACACCAAATATATGTAAATTATCTCCTGCTTCATCCCAACACATACAGGACCTTGATAGAGCAGGGGGGATACCAGCAGTTATGAAGGAATTATCAAAAAATGGACTTATTGAAAAAAATTGTTTAACTGTTTCTGGAAAAACCATAGGGGAAATAATTGAAAAAGCAAATGTTTGGGATAGAAATGTTATAAGAGACATAAATAATCCATATTTACAAGAAGGTGGAATTGCTATTTTAAAAGGAACACTTGCACCTGATGGAGCAGTAATAAAACAATCAGCAGTTAAAGAAAATTTATTAAAATTTAAAGGGAATGCAATTGTTTTTGATTCAGAAGAAGAAGCAATGAAAAGTTTAGTTGAAGGGAAAATTAAAGAAGGAGTTGTAATAATAAGGTATGAAGGACCAAAAGGTGGACCGGGAATGAGAGAAATGCTTTCAATGACTGCTGTTATTGCAGGAAAAGGGATTGATGAGAAAATTGCCTTAATAACAGATGGCAGATTTTCAGGAGGAACAAGAGGACTTTGTATAGGACATGTAAGCCCTGAAGCAGAAGAGGATGGTCCTATTGGATATGTTGAAAATGGAGATATAATTGAGATAGATGTTCCAAAAAGAAGATTGGATATAATGGTAAAACCAGAAGAGTTAAAAAATAGAAAAAGGAAGAAAAAAGAGAAAAAATTAAAAGGAATTTTAGCAAGATATTCAAAGCAGGTAAGGTCAGCAAATACAGGAGCGATATTAGAATAAAAACAAATTCTCATTAAAAATCAATTAAAACAAAGGAGGAAAAATGGAAGATATAAGAAAAGGAAAGGGTGATTATGAATGGTTTATTAAAGCAAGATTTGGTCTTTTCATTCATTGGGGACTTTATTCAATGCCGGCGAGACGAGAATGGGTCAGAAGTTATGAGGAAATACCAAATGAAATATATGATGAAAAATATTTTAAAAGATTTTATCCAGACCTTTATAATCCAAAAGAATGGGCAAAAATAGCAAAAAATGCAGGAATGAAATATGCAGTGATAACAACAAAACATCACGAAGGATTTTGTTTATGGGATAGTAAATTAACTGATTATAAAGCAACAAATACTCCTATTAAAAAAGACCTATTAAGAGAATTTGTTAATGCCTTTAGAGAAGAAGGGATTAGAATTGGATTTTATTATTCACTGATTGACTGGCATCATCCTCATTATACAATTGATATGTATCATCCATTAAAAAATCATCCAGAAAAAGAGAAATTAAATAAAGAAAGAGATATGTCTATTTACAGAAAATATTTACATGGACAGATAAAAGAACTTTTAACTGAATATGGAAAAATTGATTTATTATTTTGTGATTTCAGTTTTCCAGGACCCGATGGAAAAGGAAAAGATGACTGGGATAGTGAAAATCTTGTAAAAATGATACGGGAATTACAACCACATATATTGATAAATGACCGACTTGACCTTCCTGATGCATGGGATTTTAAAACACCTGAACAGGCAGTTCCTTATGAATGGCCAGAAGTTAATGGCAAAAAAGTAATCTGGGAGTCATGTCAAACATTTTCAAGTATATCATGGGGATATAACAGAGATGATATATGGAGAGATAGCGAAGAAATTACAAAAACACTCATTGATTGTGTAAGTAAAGGAGGAAATTTACTTTTAAATGTTGGACCAACTGCAAGAGGTGATTTTGATTATAAGTCAAGAAAAAGATTGGAAGAAATTGGTAATTGGATGAAGTATAATTCAAGGGCAATTTATAATTGTACTCAAGCACCTAAGGAATTTAATATCCCTAAGGATTGTAGATTAACATATAATCCAGAAAAAGGAACTCTCTATATTCATTTATTTTCTTACCCTTACAAATTTTTATTTTTAGAAGGAAAAGAATGGAAAGAAAATGGCTCTTATGCACAACTCTTAAATGATGGCAGCGAAATAAAAATAGGACTTGATGAATGGTATAAAAATCAATTAGGGGATAAAGAAGGAATTGTTCTATGTTTACCGCCAATTAAACCAAATGTTTCTGTTCCAGTAATTGAGTTATTTTTAAAATAAATATCAAACAATGAATAAAATAAAATGGAAAAAGAACTTGCAAAAAAAGGTATTATAAGTAAAGGTGTAAAATTTATTTCAGAAAAAGAAAATGTAAATCCCGAAATTATTGCTAAAAACATTGCAGAAGGGACATGTGTAATTTTAAAACATAAGGATACATATTTAGGAATTGGGAAGGACTTAAAAACAAAAATAAATACAAATATTGGAACTTCTCCTGATATATTTGATTTAAACTTAGAAATTCAAAAATTAAAATATGCAATTAAATATGGAACTGATACTTTAATGGATTTAAGCACAGGTGGAGACCTTAATAAAATAAGAAAAGAAATAATAAAAGAAAGTTCAGTTCCAATTGGAACAGTTCCAATATATCAATCAGCAATTGAAGTAGCAGAAGAAAAAGGCGGAATAACAAAAATGGATGCGGATAAAATTTTCCAAATAATTGAACAACATGCGAAAGATGGGGTAAGTTTTATGACTGTTCATTGCGGTATAACTTTAAATACACTTCAACGACTGAAAAAAAATCCAAGAAAAACGCTTGTTGTAAGTAGAGGAGGGGCTTTTCTTATTTCATGGATGATATCTAATGAAAAAGAAAACCCTTTATATAAAAATTTTGACCGATTACTTGAAATTGCTAAAAAGTATGATGTTGTTTTAAGTTTAGGAGATGCAATGAGGCCAGGAGGTATTATTGATTCTACTGATATTGCTCAAATTGATGAACTCTTAAATTTAGGAGAACTTACAAGATATGCTGAAGAAGAAAATGTACAGGTAATAATTGAAGGACCTGGTCATATCCCAATTGATGAAATAGAAACAAATGTAAAATTAGAGAAAAAAATATGTAAAGGAGCTCCGTTTTATGTTCTTGGACCTATCGTGACTGATATTGCTCCTGGGTATGACCATATAACAGGTGCAATTGGTGCTTCTATTGCTGGTTGGTGTGGTGCTGATTTTTTATGTTATGTTACTTCTGCTGAGCATATTTGTCTACCTGGATTAGATGAAGTAATAGATGGAGTTATATCTTCAAAAATTGCTGCTCATGTTGCAGATATAGGAAAGGGAATAAAGGGAACAAAGGAAATTGATTATAAAATGGATATGTACAGAACTGATAGAAATTGGGAAAAAGAAAAAGAAATATCTTTTTTCCCAGATAAATTTGAGCAATTACACAAAAAATATGAGAAAACCGAAAGAGATGTTTGTACAATGTGTGGAAAATACTGTGCAATTAAGTTAGTAGAACAATATCTTGGCTCCAAAATCATATTTTAAAATGAGAAAAATAAGAAAATATGGAGAAGAAATATTAAGAAAAAAAAGTAAAGAAGTAGAAAAAATAGATACTAATTTGTTAAAATTGATTGAAAGTATGAAACAAACATTGGTTTATTATAAAGGGTTAGGACTTGCTGCCTGTCAGGTTGGTGTTTTAAAAAGGGTAATTGTTGCTTTAGACCAAAAAACAAAAGAAATAATAACTGTTATAAATCCTGAAATTGTTGAAACAAGTGGGCAGGATATTGATATGGAAGGATGTTTAAGTTTCCCTGAAATTTATTTCTCTATAAAAAGACCCAAAAAAGTAACTTTAAAAGGAATAAATGAAAAGGGAAAAGAATTTATTTATGAAGGTAGTGGAGTATTAGGTAGATGTTTCTGTCATGAAGTAGACCATTTAAATAGTATTTTAATTATTGATTATGCAACTGAAGAGGAAAGAAACTATTGGAAAGAAAAAATAGATAAAATAAAAAATAAATAAAAGTGTAAAATTCAAAATGTAAAGCGAAAAATAAAAATGTAAAAAAGAAACAAAAAGAGTTAACTTTTTAAACTTTAAGTTGTAATTTTACATCCTACAAAAGGCATCGGGGGATAATAGAAAACTCGTTTTTAATTTTTATATCAATTATTTTCTAAAAGGATATATGGAAAATGATACCTGATTATCTTGTTTCATTTGATACAGAAAAATTATCAATTGAAGAAGTAGATTTTCTTATAATTGGTGGTGGAGTTGCAGGATTAAGGGCTACCCTTGAAATAAAAAATTATAAAACACTTATTGTTTTTAAAAATGGTATTGAAGAGTCATCATCTTTTAATGCTCAGGGAGGAATTGCAAGTGCAATTGCTCCTGGGGATAAAGATGAATACCATATAAATGATACTTTGAAAACTGGCTGTGGAATTGCAGATAAACAAGCAGTTGAAGTGTTAGTAAAAGAAGGGAAAGAAAGAATTAAAGAATTGATAGAAATGGGATTTAAATTTGATAAAATTAATGGAAAATTCCATTTTACTCTTGAAGGTGGACATTCTGTGCCAAGAATTTTACATTCAAATGGCGATTTTACAGGACAGACATTAACAAGTTTTTTATATGAAAAAGTCCTTTCAATGCCTAACATAAAAATTATTCATTCTTTTTTTTTAATAGACCTTATTGTTGAAGAAAATAAGGTCTATGGAGGAATTTTTTTAAATACAGAAAATAAAAAATTATTTATTATAAAAGCAAAAGCAGTTATTTTAGCAACAGGAGGAGCAGGAAATGTTTATCAGGAAACAACAAATCCATCAAGTATAACAGGTGATGGAATAGCAATTGCATATAGAAGTGGAGCAGTTTTATCTGATATGGAATTTGTCCAATTTCATCCAACTACACTTTACATTGCAGGTGCTCCAAGATTTCTAATTTCGGAAAGTGTCCGAGGAGAAGGGGGAATATTAAGAAATATTAATGGTGAAAGGTTTATGTTTAAATATGATAAAAATGGAGAACTCGCTCCAAGAGATATTGTATCAAGAGCAATAATAGATGAAATAAAAAGGACCTCTTCAAGTTGTGTTTATTTAGATATAACACATCTTAAAAAATCATACATTAAAAAAAGATTCCCTCATATTTTCAAATTCTGCCTTTCATATGGACTTGATATTACAAAAAATCTTATTCCAGTCAGGCCTTCTGCACATTATTTTATTGGTGGAATAAAAACAAATTTATGGGGACAAACAAATATTAAAAACTTTTTTGCGTGTGGAGAAACAGCATCCACAGGAGTCCACGGAGCAAATCGGCTTGCCAGTAATTCTCTCCTTGAAGGACTTGTTTTCGGAGCAAGGTGTGGGAAAAAAATAATTGAAGATTTTAGCAATATAAAAATTCAAAATATTAAACAAAAATATAAATTCCCACAAAAAGGAGATATTTTAATTGACAGATATGACCTTAAAAGGTCTATAAAAAGTTTAATGTGGAGACAGGTAGGGATTGAAAGAAATGGAGATAAATTAAAAGATGCCAATAATAGATTAAAAGAATGGGAAAAATATGCTTTTCTAAAAGAGTTTTATGATAAAGATGGGTTTGAAGCACAAAATATGTTAATTGTCTCAAAATTGATTGCCCATTCTTCTTTAAAAAGGAAAGAAAGTAGAGGAACTCATTTTCGTTTTGATTTCCCGTGTACTGATGACAGATGGGAAAAACACATACTTATTAAGAAAAATAAATAATCAGAAAAAAAATTAAAAAGTGTAAAATGTAAAGAGTAAAGTGTAAAACGAAAATATAAAACGCGTATTTTAGCGTCCAGCTATGTAGTGTGGCGGATTCAAAACGAAGAAGAACAAAAACCCAATACTTTTTACATTTTTAATTTTACACTTTCAACTTTAAATTTATAAATTGTTCTTCTATATGCCCATTATAATAATCTTTATTAAGTTTTTATATAAAAAATGATAAAAGATAGAATAAAAGAAAAAAAACAAAAACCTGAAGAAAGAAAAAGAAATTTTAATGAAGTTTCTTTTGGTTATACAAAGGAAGAGGCAGTTGAAGAAAGTAAAAGATGTCTTCAATGTCCAAAAGGTCCCTGTGTGCAGGGATGTCCTGTTGGAATTAACATACCTGCCTTTATAAAAGAATTACAAGAAGGGAATATTCAAAAGGCACTTGATATAATTTATGAAAAAAACTTACTTCCCGCTATTTGTGGAAGAGTTTGTCCTCAGGAAACACAATGTGAATTATTTTGTAGTTTAAATAAAGCAAAAAAACCAGTTGCTATTGGAAAACTTGAAAGATTTGCTGCTGATTACGGACAACAGATATACAAATGTAATACTGAAAAAATATCAGAAATTGATAAAAATAAAATTGCAGTAATTGGTTCTGGTCCTGCTGGATTAACATGTGCGGCTGAACTTGCAAAATGTGGGATTAAAGTAACAATATTTGAAGGATTGCATTTACCGGGAGGAGTTCTTTCATATGGAATCCCTGAGTTTCGTCTTCCAAAATCAATTGTTTTTAAAGAAATTGAATTTCTCAAAAAGATAGGAGTTGAAATAAAAACAGATATAATTGTTGGAAAAACAATTACCATTGAAGACATTTTTAATGACGAGTATAGAGCAATTTTTATTGGCAGTGGTGCTGGTCTTCCTTCATTTATGGGTATATCAGGAGAAAATTTATTAGGTATCTATTCGGCAAATGAATTTTTAACAAGAGTGAATCTTATGAAGGCATACAATTTTCCTGAATATGATACTCCTGTTTTTATTGGTAAAAGAGTTGCTGTTATTGGAGGAGGAAATGTAGCAATGGATTCTGCAAGAAGTTCATTAAGATTAGGAGCAAATGAGGTATTTATACTTTATAGAAGAACCGAAAAAGAAATGCCAGCAAGAAAAGAAGAATATGAAAATGCTGTTGAGGAAGGTATTAAATTTACCTTTTTAGTCCAACCACTTGAAATAATCGGAGATGAAAATGGACATGTAAAAGGGATAAAAGTTATACATAATGAATTGGGGAAACCAGATGAAAGTGGTAGAAGAAGACCGGTTCCAATTGAAGGGACTGAAGAAATTTTATCTTTTGACACAATTATTGTTGCAATAGGTCAAAATCCAAGTCCATTAATTCCAAAAAGTTATGAAAAACTAAAAACAGGTAAAAAAGGAAATATAGAAGTAAATCCAGAGACATGTGAAACAAACATACCTGGAATTTTTGCAGGAGGAGATATAGCAACAGGAGCAGCAACAGTAATAAGTGCAATGGGAATGGGGAAAACAGCAGCAAAGAATATAATTGAAAGAATAAAAAAGGGGCAATAATATGAAAATAAAAATGTCAATTTGTAAATGGACTTATAGAAATAGAGGCATTTTAGTTAGTCCTCCACTATTATTTGCAATTTTTTCTTTTTTTGATGAGATTGAAGTTGATTATTTAATCTGGCCACTTGGTATTTCAATTTTTCTTTTAGGACTTTTACTTCGCATCTGGGCACAGGAACATATACATTATCGTTTGAAAACAGAAGGTCATTTAACTACCACAGGCCCATATACTTCTATCAGAAATCCTATTTATTTAGGTAATACTTTAATTTGTGTCAGTGCAACTATTTTATCAGAACTTTTATGGCTTGTTCCTATTACAATTATATGGTGTGGAATTGTTTATTCCCTTGTTGTTAGATATGAAGAAGAAAATTTATTAGAATTGTATGGAGAACAATATCATAAATATATGTCAGAAGTTCCACGATGGTTCCCTCACTCATTTAAAAACGCTAAAAATTTGATGTTTAAAAATGAATATCTAAGTGCTTCCTTAATTGCAGAAATTCAATGTCTATTTGCTTTATTGCCACCAATTTTAAAGGAAATAATATCTTTCTGGATAAATCATTAATTATTTCTTTTTTCTGTTCATACCATATAATATCTTTAATTGACCTGAAATAATCTCTATGATAAAATCAAGTCAATAGAAATTTAACCTTAAAAAGGAGGAAATGATGGGATGGATAATTTTAGGTGTTTTTGTATTTATTTTGCTTGCGAATTCAATTAAAGTTGTTAATGAATATGAAAGAGGAGTTATTTTTCGTCTTGGACGACTTGTTGGAGCAAGAGGGCCTGGTCTTTTTTTCCTTATTCCTATTATTGAAAGAATGGTAAAAATTAGTTTGAGAATAATAACATTTGATGTAACTCCACAGGAAGTTATGACAAAAGACAATGTTCCAATAAAAGTAAATGCAGTTGTTTATTTCAGAGTTATGGACCCAAATAAGGCAATTGTAGAAGTTGAAAATTATCAAATGGCAACAATGCAGATAGCACAAACAACTTTAAGAGGAATTGTAGGACAACACGAGTTAGATGAAATTCTTGCAGAAAGGGAAAAAATAAATCAACGACTACAACAGATAATAGATGAACAAACAGACCCATGGGGAATAAAAGTAAGTATTGTAGAAATAAAAGAAGTAGAACTTCCTGATACTATGAAAAGAGCAATGGCAAGACAGGCAGAAGTTGAAAGAGAAAGAAGAGCAAGAGTTATAAACGCAGAAGGTGAATTACAGGCATCAGAAAAACTAAAACAGGCAGCAGAAGTTTTATCTCAAAGTCCAGTGGCAGTGCAGTTAAGGTTTTTCCAGACAGCATCAGAAATAGCAGCAGAAAAAAATTCTACCCTTGTTTTTCCAATACCACTTGAATTTCTAAAGTATCTTGAAAAAAAGAATGAATGACTTTAAAAAAATAGGCATTGTTGGGTTAGGACTTATTGGTGGTTCTATTGGCAAGACAATAAAAAAGAAAAGTAGTAAGATAACTGTCTATGGAATTAGTAGAAGACAAGCAACTCTAATCAAAGCAAAAGAAGAGAATATAATTGATGAATATTTTTTAAATTTTGATGAAATTGTAGAAAATTCTGAACTTTTGGTTCTTTGCACTCCAATAGATAAAATTGAATATTACTTTAGAAAAATAAAACAGACAGGGAAAAATATATATCTTACAGATGTTGCAAGTGTAAAAAAAAGAATTGTAGAAAAAGGAGAAAAAATTTTAGGCCCATTATTCCCATATGTCGGTTCTCACCCAATGGCTGGTTCAGAAGAAACAGGACTTTTTGCTTCATCTGATAATTTATTTGAAGGAAAAAATGTAATAATTACTCCAACAAAATCATCAGATAAAAATGTCGTTAAGAAAATTGAAAATTTCTGGCAATTTCTTGGTGCAAATACATTTTTTCTTACTCCATCTGAACATGATAAATTTGTTTCCCTAACGAGTCATCTTCCGCATTTCCTTGTTTTTCAGTTCTTAAAAATAATCAGTCAGGAAAAAGAAAAAAAGAAAATAGAAAAATGTATTGGTCCTGGTTTTTTAGATAGCACAAGAATAGGAAAAAGCAATGTTGAAATGTGGACAGAAATTTTTCTGAATAATAAAGAAAACATATTGAGGGGTATATCAAAACTTCAAAAGGAAATTGAGAAAACAAAAAAATATTTAAAAGCAAATAACAAAGAGAAAATACTTAAAGAATTTGAAAAGGGAAATAAATGGAGAAACTCAATTGAAAAAAAATGACCTTATAAAAAAAGCAAAAAGAATAGTTATAAAAATTGGAACTAATGTTTTAACAACACAAACAAATCGTTTAGATACTTCAATAATTGAACATCTTGTTGAACAAATTACATATTTAATTGAGAAAAAAGAAAAAGAAATAATAATAGTAACTTCTGGGGCAATTTTATCCGGTATGCAGGTTTTAAATTGGGAGGAAAAACCAAAACAAATAAATGAACTTCAAGCAGTTGCAAGTATTGGACAGGGTAAATTAATGGGTGCCTATGAAAGAATTTTTAAGGAAGAGGGTATAAATGTTGGACAAATTCTTCTTACAAGGGATATTTTTATGAGTAAGAAAAGGGCAAAAATTGCAAGAGAAACAATATTAACACTTTTGAAACATAAAATTGTCCCTATAATAAATGAAAATGATAGTGTTGCTTTTGAAGACATAAAATTTGGAGATAATGATATACTATCTGCTTATGTTACAAACTTAATTGAAGCAGATATTCTAATTCTTATAACAGATGTTGATGGGCTTTATAAAAATTATTCAGATAAAAAAGGTGGAGTAATAAGAGAAGTTAAAGATATAGAAAAATTGGAAAATATTTCATTTCTGGGAAAGACATCAAGAAAAGGAACAGGGGGAATGAAAAGTAAAATACAGGCAGCAAATATTGTTACAAAAAATGGAAAGCCCTGTTTAATAATAAATGGGAAAAAAATGTGGACACTAAAAAAAGTTTTTGAGGGAAAAGAAATAGGAACATTTTTTTATCCAGCGAGGTAGAAAAAATGAACTGGAAAGATGATATAAAAATAAAATTAGAAAAAACAAAAAATGCATATAAGTCCATTACTGGACTTACAACAGAAGAAAAAAATAAATTTTTAGAAAATTTAGCACAAAATATAAAAAAAGAAAGTCCAAATATTTTAAAAAGTAATAAAAAAGATGTTGAAAAAGCACAGATGTCTGGATATTCAAATGCCTTCATTGATAGGTTATCTTTATCTGAAAATAATATAGAAAAAATTATAAGCAGCATAGAAAATGTTAGAAATTTACCAGACCCTGTTGGAAAAATTATATGGGAAAATAAGAGACCAAATGGACTTATTATAAAAAGAAAAAGAGTTCCAATTGGTGTTATTGGCATAATCTATGAATCAAGACCTGATGTTACAGTTGAAAGTAGTATTTTATGCATAAAAGCAGGAAACTGTGTAATTTTAAAAGGGGGGAAAGAAGCAAAAAATTCAAATAAAAAACTTGTTGAAATTATAAAAAAATCACTAAAAGAAGCATCATTACCAGAAGATTGTGTAAATTTAATTTATAAGGGAGGAAGAAAAAGTGTAAAGCATCTTTTAAAGTTCCATCAGTATATAGACCTTATTATTCCACGAGGAGGGGAAGAACTAATAAAAACAGTAGTTGAAAATAGTTCAATCCCTGTAATAAAACATTATAAAGGTATCTGTCATACTTATATTGATAAATATACAAATATTGATATGGCTTTAAAAGTTACATTTAATGCAAAAGTTCAAAGACCAGGAACATGTAATGCAACTGAAACATTACTTGTGCATAAAGATATTGCAAAAGAATTTTTACCAGAAATGGCAAAAATGTTTGAAGAAGCAGGAGTTGAAATGAGGGGCTGTGAAGAAACAAGAAAAATTTTACCATTTATCAAAAAAGCAAGTGAAGATGATTGGAAAATAGAATATTTAGATAAAATCATTTCAATTAAAGTTGTAAACTCAATTGAAGAAGCAATAGAGCATATTGGAAAATATGGAACATCTCATTCAGATGCAATAATAACTGAAAATAAGGAAATGGCTGAAAAATTTTTAAATATGGTTGACTCTGCTGCTGTTTACCATAATGCTTCAACAAGATTTACAGATGGAGGAGAATTTGGTTTAGGAGCAGAAATTGGAATAAGTACTGATAAAATACATGCTCGTGGTCCCATGGGACTTGAAGAACTTACAATTTACAAATATATTGTATATGGGAATGGACAGATTAGAGAATAAAACAATTGGTCTTTTAGGTGGAACATTTGACCCAATTCATATTGGACATTTAATAATTGCTGAAAAAGTCAGAGAAGAATTTAATTTAGAAAAGGTTATATTTATTCCAGCAGGAATTCCACCTCATAAAAAAAGCGCCTTCACTTCTTCTTTTCATAGATACAATATGGTAAAAATTGCAGTTTCTGATAATTCTTTTTTTGATGTTTCTGATATTGAAATTAAAAGAAATTTACCTTCTTATACATATCTAACTATAAAAAAGATGAAAGAAATATATAAAAATTACAAAATTTTTTTTATAATTGGGCAGGACTCGCTTTTAGACTTACCAAATTGGTATAAAGCAGATAAATTAATAAAAGAAACTACCTTTATTATTGTAAGAAGAAATACAGATTTTTATTATGAAAAAGATAAAAATTTCCCTGTGAATTTTGAATTAAGTAATAATCCAATTATTGGAATTTCTTCAACTTATATAAGAACTTGCATAAAAGAAAGAAAATCAATAAAATATTTATTACCTGAAAAAGTAAAAAATTATATTGAAAAGGAAAATATTTATGGATAAAGAAGAAATAATCAAAAAATGTAGAGATGTTTTTAACCGTGGAAAAGAGGAGTTAGAAAAATTAATTGATGAAAATGATTTTGAAAAATGGAGAACAAAGTTTTTTGGTAGAAAAGGAGAGATTAATAAACTTTTTTCTTTTCTTTCTACTATCAAAAATGAATTAAAACCCGAAATAGGCGAAGAAATAAACAAAATAAAAATAAATCTGATGTCTCTTTTTGAAGAAAAAAAAGAAATAATTCAAAAAGAAAGAAATAAAGAAAAATTTAATCTTTCTTTTCCTGGGAAAATTCCTGAATATGGAGGAATTCATCCATTAACTCAAATTATGAAAAAAATGACAAAAATTTTTGAAAACATGGGATTTGGTATTTTTACAGGACCAGAAATTGAGACGGACTTTTATAATTTTGAGGCATTAAATACACCTGAAGACCATCCAGCAAGAGATATATGGGATACTTTTTATCTTGACTATAAGAAAAAGATACTTTTAAGAACTCATACAAGTCCTGTTCAAATAAGAGTTATGGAAACTAATAAACCACCTTTTAGAATAATAGCACTTGGTAAATGTTTTAGGAGAGACCAATTCGATTCCTCTCACAGTCCTGCTTTTCATCAAATGGAAGGACTTATGGTAGATAAAAATATAAGTTTTACTCATCTTAAAGGTATCTTAAATTATTTTCTTAAAGAAATGTTTGGCGAAAACATAAAAGTCAAATTTACTCCTTCATATTTTCCATTTACAGAACCAAGTGCAGAAGTAAGTATCTCATGTGTAATTTGTGGAGGAAAAGGGTGTTCAACTTGCAAAAACAGTGGTTTTCTTGAAATACTGGGATGTGGAATGGTTCATCCTCAAGTTTTTAGAAATGTTGGATATAACCCAGAAGAAATAACTGGTTTTGCTTTTGGAATGGGAGTTGAAAGAATTGCAATGCTTAAATACAAAATTGATGATATAAGGTTATTTTACAACAATGATTTAAGATTTTTAAAACAATTTTAAAATGAGATACTCATTTAAACTTTTATCAGAATACATTGATGGAGAGATTAAATTTAAACAATTAATTGAATTTATTGATATTCTTGGTTTAAATCCATATATAATTGAAAAAAATAATGATATAATTTTTGAACTTGAAATACCTGCTAATAGAGGTGATTTGTTTTCTCTAATAGGAATTATAAAAGAAATTATCCCTTTTACTGAAAATAAACTACTCTTACCAGAAATAAAATTTTCAGAAGAAATTGACGATATAAAAAGAATTGAAATAGAAAATATAAATGATTGTTCGTATTATTCATCAAGAATAATAAAAAATTTAGAAAACATTTCATCTCCATCAGAATTTATTGAAAAAATTAAAAAATTGGGATTTAAAAGTTCTTTCCTCCCTGTTGATATTTCCAATTTTGTTATGGCTGAAACAGGACAGCCAATTCATATTTTTGATTTAGATACATTAGAGGGAAATATAATTATAAGAAGAGGAAAAGAAAATGAGAAAATTACCTGTCTTGATGGAAATGAGTATAAAATCAATCCTGACATACTTGTTATTTCTGATAGTAAAAAAGCAGTTGCAATTGCAGGAATTATGGGAGGAATAAATTCCTGTGTAACAGAAAAAACAAAAAATATTCTAATTGAAAGTGCTATTTTCAATCCAATTGTTATAAGAAGGGGAAGTAAAAAATTAGGACTTATTACAGAAGCATCAGCAAGATTTGAAAAAGGAATAAATGTGGAAATTACAAAATTCGGGATGGAAAGAACTGCATACCTCATAAAAAAAATGTGTGGGGGAAAAGTTGGAAAAGTGAACTATTCTGGGAAAAAAGAAAGTTCTGAAATTGAAATTAAATTAAGGAAGGAAAGAGTTGATAAAATTATTGGAGTAGAAGTTGAAGAGAAATTTATTGAAGAACATTTTAAAAAGGTAAATTTTGACTATACTAAACAGAATAATATCTTTACAGTAAAAATTCCACCGTATAGGAAAGACATAAAAGAAGAAATAGACCTAATTGAAGAAATCGCAAAATATAAGGGGTATTCTTCTATAAAAGAAGAAACCCCTTATACAAATATTACTCCAACCACTTCGGATGAAACATATCAAAAATATGAGACAATTAAAGATATTATTGTAAAATTTGGATTTAATGAAATAATAACATTAAGTATAATTTCAGATGATTTTAAAAATATATTCGGGGAAGAATATGTAAGAATAGAAAATCCTCTTTCTTCAAATTTCGCTTTTCTCAGAAACTATCTTTTTCCCCAGATGTTAGATACATTTAAGTATAATATAAATCATCAGATAAAACATTTAAAACTTTTTGAATTGGGTAAAGTTTATTTTAAAGAAAATGAAAAATTTAAAGAAGAAACACACATTTCTATTGGAATTTTAAATTCAGGTGATTACTATGATATGAAAGGTGTTGTTGAAGAATTTTTAAGATATTCCAATATAGAAAATTTAAATTACAAATTAGATAAAAATTTTATATCTGAGGAAAATGGATTACAATCAATTTTTTATAAAGAGAAAAAAATAGGGGAAATTTTTATTCCAAAGAGAGAAATACTTGAAAAATTTGAGATTGAACAAGAACAAATTTATGGTGCTGAAATATATATAGAAAAAATTATAAATGAAATAACCTTTGAAAAGAAATTTAATTATTTACCAAAATTTCCGTTTTCAAAAAGGGATTTTTCCTTTATTTTACCTTTTGAAATTGATTGGGGCAAAATAGAAAAAGTTATTTTATTAGAAAATATACCCATTGAAAAAATAAATGTTTTTGATATTTATAAAGGGGAAAATGTTCCTGCTGGAAAAATAAGTATAAGTTTTTCTATCTATTTCCGCTCTGATGAGAAAACACTTATAGCCGAAGAAATTGATGAGTTTTCAAAAAAAATTATTTCAATAATAGAAGAAAAATTTGCAGGGGAGTTAAGAGGTGAAAAAAAATAAAATAAGAATTCTCGGAAAAGAATATTTATTTCAATCTGATTTTGACGAAAAACAATTAAAAGAATCAGAAAAAAAAATTGAAGAAAGGATAAAACATTATGAAAGTCAATATCCCAACGCAGATAAAATTGACCTTTTAGTTGTATTCATCCTTGAACTTTTAGAAAACATATATATAAAAGAGAAACAAATTTGCGAGAGAGAAAAAAAATTTGAGAATTTAAAGGGAAAATTAGAAATGATGGAAAAGAATATAAAGGAGAAATTAAATATCTTGACAAAAGAAATACAATAAATTATCATAATATACATCTGAAAAAATTTTGCGGGGTGGAGCAGTGGTAGCTCGCCGGGCCCATAACCCGGAGGTCGGCCGTTCAAATCGGCCCCCCGCAATTTTGGAAACATTATAAGGAATTGACTAAAAAACACCAAATAAAAAAATTCTAAAAGACAAATACATTGTTTTGACAAATTTTTTATAAATGGTATACTGAAATTTTCCCAAAAAAATAGTTATTTTCCCACTTTACAAAAGGAGAAAGTGTGTTAGGAAAGGGAAGGAAATTTGCAGTTGACTTTGGAACAACAAAAATAAGAATTGCTGATTTTGAAAATAGAGGTAATAAAATTTATTGTAATTTTTATCAGGAAATTCCAATTCCTTATTATTCACCTGAAGAAAGAGAAAATTTCTTGAAAAAAGAGGCAAAAGGAATTCTTGATAAAAATAAAATAAAAACAGTTATTGTGTCTTTACCGGGTAGAGGATTATTATTAAGACAACTTAATATCCCAAAAGTACCTCCTAAAAAATTGAAAGATATTCTAAAATATGAAGTTCAGCAACAAATTCCTTTTCCATTAGAAGTAGTTGAATGGAAATATCAAATATTAGGAGAAGAGGGGGTAAATCTAAACATTCTTTTATCTGCAATAAAAAAAGAACTTGTAAACGAATATATAGGTAATATTACAGGATTTGGAATTGACCCTGTTTTTCTTGATACCGACCTTTTTGCAGTTTATAATGCTTTTAGATATTCACCTTTCTATAATGAGGATAAATGTACTGCAATTCTTGAAATTGGAGAAACATCATCAAATTTTATAATACTTTACAGAAAAATGGTACTAATGAGGTCACTTACCATTTCAGGAAGCACAATCACTTCTTCAATTATGGAGACAGAGGGAATTTCATATAAAGAAGCAGAAAATAAAAAAATTGAAATGGGAATGCAACTTCCCGCATGTATTTCTTCTATTGAAAGTTTAAACACTGAAATTCAAAATTCAGTTGATTACTGGCGATTTACTCAAAAGGGACCTGAGGTATCTGAACTTTATATATGTGGAAAGACCTCTCTTCTTAATGGATTTAAAGAATCAATTCAAGAAAAATCTAAAATTAAAACAGAATATTTTTCTCCACTTTCAACAATTGAAATAAATCCGAAATATGAAAATTTAAGGGAAAATGAAGTTGAACTTGCTGTCTTAACAGGAATTGCTTTAAGAAATGCAGGAATTTCTTTTATCAATATAGATATGCTTCCTGAGGAAATTAAAAGAGTCAGAGAATTTAAGCTCAATCGTCTTTATATATACGTATCTATAATATTAGCAGGGTTAATTTCAATAACACCTGTACTATTTCTAAATCAGGATAAAGCAATGTTAAAAGGAATTTTAAGTGATATAGAAATTTCTTTAAGTCAATATGAAAAATACGAAAAAGATGTTAATAAATTACAAAATGAGATAAAAGAAACCAAAGAAAAATGTGAAACTATTAGTGGATTAATAAGCAAAAAAGGAACATGGCTAAAAAACTTAATATATATAGGTAGGTGCTTACCAAGTAGTAAAATATATCTTACTTCATTTTCACCAGGAGCAGAATCTCAAACCCAACAGGGAGAACAAGCACCAATTTCACCTGAAGGACAACCTGTTATGCCACCGGGAGGGCCATCTATGCCACCAGCAGGAGCACCAATGCCGCCAGGAGAACCATCTATACCTCAATCACCTCAGGAACAAATAAAACCAAATGAAGTGAACATAGAAACACAAAATGTATATACATTAAAAGGTGAAGTCGTTATTACCGATATAAAAAGTGCCTTTGATAATTTCAAATCATTTGTAAAAAATATATCAAATTTAGAATTTATACAAAAAGTGGATATAAGTTATTGCGAAGTTAATTCTGAAAGAAATGTTATAGAGTTTACTCTTTTATTAAATATAAAATGAAAAAAATATTAGGATTACTAAAAAAGTATTCGTTGATTTTTTCACTAATCACTGTTGTTGGAATAATTGGAGTAGGATATTATTTTTATAACAAATCACAGAAAGAAATTGAAAAAATTGAAAATGAAATAAGGGAAAAATATACAAAAGCAAAAGAATATGAAAAAGCAGGAGAAAATGCTCCTTCACCTGAACTAATTGGAAAATTAACAAAAGAAAAAGAGAAATATGAAGGAAATTTCAAATATATGGTAAACAATTTTTCTACAGAACAACCAAAAGTCCCAACTTTTGATATTTATCCCTCAATAGAATTTAAAGAATATATTTTATTTTCTGAAAACAAATTATACAAAAAAGCAAAAAGAATGGAAGTAAATCTTCCTTCTTCTTTAGGCTTTCCAAAAAAAGGGCTTGTTTCTCCTGACCAGATACCAATATTTACTCTTCAATTTGAAGTTGTTAATAACCTTATAAATTTAGTCATAAATTCAGGTATCACATCTATAACAAGTATTACTCCCGGAACATCAAGAAAAGTATCATTTTATGAAATGATGCCAATAAAACTTGTTCTAACAGGGACAAGCAATGAAATTATCAGATGTCTAAAATATTTTGATAATCCATCTTCTTATTTTCTTGTTGAAAATTTTTTAGTCACAAAACTTAATGAAAATTTATTCAAAGTAGAGATAAATTTAAATGCTGTTATGCTTTTAGTTGGGGAACAAAAATTAGCGGGGAAAAATGAAAAAGAAAATCCATCAGGATAATATCAGAGAGAAAAATAGAGAAAAACTTTTGAATTTTATCTTAGAAAAGAAGAAAAAAAGAGATAAAGAAGATATACCTGACGATAAAAGGAGAAATGTATCTTTATTAAAAGAACAAAAGAAAAAAGAAAAAGAGGAAAGGTATTTATCTATTCAGCAAAGAAGAGATAAAGAAAAATTAGAAAAAATAAAAGAAAGAGAAAAAAGAAAAGCAGAAAAGGAAGAAGAGAGAAAGAAGAGATTGCTGATTAAAAAACAAAAATTAGAAGAAAAACAGAAAAAAAGAGAAGAGATAGAGAAACAAAAACAGATTATACAACAAAAGAAAGAAGAAAGAGAAAAGAAACTGCAGGAAAAAGAAATTGCAAAACAAAAAAAATTAGAGGAAAGAAAAAAGCAACAACAGGAAATAGAACAAAAGAAACAACAACTACTAGAAGAAAAACAGAAAAAAAGAGAAGAGATAGAGAAACAAAAACAGATTATACA
>DAOOVW010000001.1:58341-77000 GCA_035370465.1 bacterium
CAAAACAAAAAAAGTTAGAGGAAAGGGAAAAACAACAAAAGGAAATAGAACAAAAACAACAATTAAAAAAACAGACACTTCTATCTTTAATAAATAAAATAAAAAGTGAAAATGAAAGAAAATCTCTTGTTATCAAAGCAGAAAAGGTAGAAAACAGAAAGAAGAAAATATTACTTAAAAAACAAAAATTAGAAGAAAAACAGAAAAAAAGAGAAGAGATAGAGAAACAAAAACAGATTATACAACAAAAGAAAGAAGAAAGAGAAAAGAAACTGCAGGAAAAAGAAATTGCAAAACAAAAAAAGTTAGAGGAAAGGGAAAAACAACAAAAGGAAATAGAACAAAAGAAACAACAATTACAATTACTTAAACAACAGAGAGAACAACAAATAAAAACACAGAGAGAAGAAAAAGAAAAAATAAAACAGGAAAAGGAAGAAGAAAGAAGAAAAAAAATAGAAATTGAAAAGAGAAAAAACGAAAGAAGAAAAATCTTAATTGCCCTTACTCCTATTATAAATAAAGCAACTGCAATTGATAAAGAAACCAAAAAACAATTAAATCTGATACAGCAGAAAATATCAAAACTTACAAAAAAGGTTGAAATTCAAAAGAAAAAAATACCGGAGAAAAGTAAAATTGTACCTGTTGAAAAAGGGAAAATTGTAAAAAAGACAGTTAAAAAAGAAATTCAACCTGTTATTTATAAAGAGCCATTTAATTTGGGGGATTTCCTTAGAAAAAATGCTTTTAAATTTATTTTCTTACTTCTTCTTATTGCATGGTTTATTGAGTTGTTTTTATTTACTTCTCGTCTAAAATCACCAGAGTCACGTTTAGAAATGATTGTAGGAAAAACAATTGAAGAAAAAAGAGAGCAAATCCAAAAGAAGAGCCCTGAAACAATATCAACCGAAAATTTTGTAGTGAAAAAAGAGGAAATTAATATTGAAGGAGAAAGAGACCCTTTTTCTCCTGGAAAACTTACAATGGCAGTTATGAAAAAACTTCAGCCAACAAATATAGTACTTACAAAAGAACCAGAAGTTATAACAATTGTGAAAAAACCAAAAGTTGTAAGTATATTAAAAGAACCGACTTTAATGCAGTCAGAACAGGTATCTTCTATTGTAAAACCAACTAAACCTTCTTCTGTTTCTTCATCAAAAGAAGAACTTTCTACTATTGAGAAAATAACAAAACCATCAATTTCTCCTATTATAATTCAGAAGGAAAAATGTCCTCTAACTTATAGAGGTAGAATGCTTTTTAATGGTGTAGAATATTTCTTTATTGAAGGAGAAAAAAGAACATATAGAGTGACAATTGGAGATATAGTTGAGGGCTTTAAAATTCTAAAAAAGGAAGAGGATAAACTATTTCTTTCAAAAAATGGTGAGATATATGAAATTAATGTTTTTTAACTTGACTTTTTTTTAAAAAAATTTAAAATGTAGGAGGAAAAATGAAAAAAATAATTAAAATCGGAATTTGCATAATTTTTATAATTACTTCGTTTTCATATGCAGAAGTTGATAAAAAACAATTAGAGGAAAAATACAGGAAGGGAATTTCATTTTATTATGACAAAGATTATGCACAGGCACTTGTAATTTTTAAAGAAATTCAGGGAGAAGACCCTACTTATAGAGCATCTCAAATTAAAAGGTATATAACAAGGGCACAAACTGAACTTGGAAAATTGGGAGTAAAGGAAAAGTTTGTTGCTGGGGAATCAGAAATAAAAGAAGTTAAAATAAAAAAAGAAGGAGAACTTGAAGCTCTATCAGCGGCGGCACAAAAAACACTTCTTGACACATACCAGTTTTTTTCAGAAGAAAAGAAAAAGTATAATGTATCTGACTTTGATATGACAGGTCCTGAAAGTACATTGAAATTGGCAAAAGAAGCATATGATAATAAAGAATATACAGAAGCAATACGACTTGCCAACAAAAGCAGATTAGAATTAGAAAATATAGTACAGAAAAAAGTTGAAGAAAAAAAAGTTGTTTCATTGGGAGAAATAGGAGAAACGCCTGTAACATTAAATTTAACAAATGCAGACCTTGAACAGACACTAAAACTTATTTATGACCTGACTGGGGCAAATATAATTTTAAGCAAAGGTATAAGTGGAAGAGTTACAATAAATGTTAAAGACCTGCCGTTGAAAAAAGTCCTGAACTTAATCTGTGAGGCAAATCAATTAAAATATTTAGAAGAAGATGGAATTATTAAAATTATGACTCAAGAAGAATTTAATAAAAGTGCTGAAGTTATAAAACAGCAGAATAGAAGAGTTTTTAAAATACTTTATGGAGATGCAAGTTCTATTGCAAAATCAATCAGAGATACATATAAAATAGATAGAGTTATTGCAGACCCAAGAACAAATTCAATACTCTTAGATATAGATGACCCGATACAATTGGCAAGAATTCAGGAAACAATTTCAATGCTTGATGCTCCTATTTCGCAGGTCCTAATTGAGGCAAAAATTATTGAAATAAGGACTTCTACTGATAATATGTTGTCTATTGACTGGCTTGTATCTTCTCGTTTAGTGGATGAACTTAATGCCACTTTAACAGGACCAAAATTTGGAGATAATCCTGCTTTTACTCCTGGGGCTTCAAGTACACTACCAGGTGGATTTTCTTTTGGATTAACAAATGCAGATGTTAATACTTTAATTAGTACTCTTGCAACCCATGGAGATGTAAAACTTATTCAGGCACCAAAAATTACATGTCTAAATGGAACAAATGCTATAATAAGTGTTATACAGAATTATCCATACATTATACCTGAATATTCTGAAACATATAATGAGCAGGGTACTAGAACTGGAACAAGACAAACGGTTACTGTTTATGAAGAAACTGTTGGGACAGAGTTTGAAGTTACTCCAATAATTCAAACAGACAGAAGTGTATTTTTAAATTTAAATATTTATGATTCACGACTTGTTGAAATTAGAAAATTAACTGCAATTGCTGCTGGACAAAGGTATGAAACAGAACAACCAATTGTTTCTTCAAGAGAAACAAATCAAAGTGTAACACTTTATGATGGACAAACACTTGTAATAGGTGGATTAATTCAAAGTGCAGAAGAGAAAAACGAATCAGGAATTCCTTTTTTAAGAAGAATCCCTGTATTAGGATATTTATTTAAAAAGCCCAAATATACCAATACTAAGAGTGAACTTCTTATATTCCTGACTCCTCATGTAATAACAACATTTAAAGAAGTAGAAGCAGTAACAGGACCAGATATTAAAAAAGGTGAAAAAGAAATTGAACCTGGACTATTAAAACATTTTTAATGACTTGACAATTTCTCTAAAAATAGGTATAAATATAACGAAAATGGGAGGTGATAAAATGAAAAATAAAATTAGTTTACTCCTGATATTATCTTTTTTAGGATTTATGATTTTACCATCTTTTTCACAAACATCAAGTTCAAAAAGTTCTTCATCAAGAACAACAAGAAAGGATTTTCGTGGAGATACAGATGATAAAAATGAAGAAAGACAGGGATACATAAGAGATTTCGTTGTGGCAGTTATAGGAACTAAGTTAAGACATCCTGACCCGCAAATAAGAATGCAAGCATTACAATCAATCCTTACAGGTATTCTCTCAGGAGAAGGAGAAGGCGGAGGAGATGAAAATGAGGGATTAAAAAGCTATTTTAGTATTGGTACTGAAAATAGTAGTGGAGATACGGGAGATTATGTAGGAGCAGGTGCTGCTGCTTTTATTCCAGATATTTATTCTTTATTAAAAGACCCTGACCCTGAAATTAGAGATGTTGCAGGTGTTGGATTGGATGCATTATTTGGTTCAGATGTAACTTTATTAAGATTTATGGATGACCCTGACCCTGTTGTAAGAAAATATGCAACAAAAATCTATATCAAAAAAGCATTGGTAGCAAGTCAGGATGATGATAATAACAATGATAATGAAAATAAAACAGGCGACCTTGCAGAACTTTTAGCATTAAGAACTTTGCTTGTTCGTCTAAAATATGAAACAGATGAGGGAGTGAGAAAAACAATAGAAGATAGTATTGAATATTACTTAACATCAGAAACAGGTAGAGATAGAGGCGATGAAAGAGGATATGTAAGGGGAGTTGATTCTTCAATTATAAAGTATCTTGGTGACTCTAATCCTGAAATAAGAAAAAATGCAGCAAAAATAATTGGTGAGTTGGAATACAATCCCAGTATTCTAAATATCCTCATGGAAGCATTAAGGAAAGAAAATAACTCAGAGGTAAAAGAAGAAATACAAGCATCAATAGAAAAATTGACAGCTAATCTAAGTCAAGTACAGAAAAAAGAACTAAGATAGAAGGTAATAAATCATAAATAATGAAAAAAATCTTCCTTTTGTTTATTTTTATTTTAAGTTCATTTTTTGTTTGTGCTGATAATTTTGTCTTAAATTTTAATAATGTAGATATTCAGGCATTTATTAAATTTGTAGGTGAATTTGTCCAAGAAAATTACGTTATAGACCCAACTGTAAAAGGAAATGTAACAATTTATTCCAACAAACCAGTTCCAGTTGACCAGATAGACCAGATTTTTAAAACTGTCCTTTCTCTTTATGGTTTTACAGTTATAAAAAAAGGAGATATCTCATTTATTATCCCTGTTTCTGAAGGTAAAGCAAGAACTGGAATAATAAATATAGGAGAAGTACCAGATGATAAAATGGGTGATTATATAATTCAGATAATCCCATTAGAGTATTATCCTGCACAAACAATTTCACAAATTTTAAATCCTTATATTTCAAAAGGAGGACAAATTACAGTTGATACCAGAACAAATAGTTTGATAGTTTCTGATTATGGAGAAAATGTAAAAAAAATATTTGAAATCGTTAAAAAAATTGATACTCCTGCTCCAAAAGGCAAAGAGGAATTTAGAATATATCGACTTGAAAATGCTGATAGTGAAGAAATAGCAAAAATTTTAACACAAATATTATCACAAAAAACAAGAGTTGTAACAAGGGTACAAACAGCAGAAGTTCCTATTCAGCCATCAGTTGTATCCGCAAAATCAACAAATTCTTTAATTGTTCATGCAGAACCAGAAGATTTTGATGAAATTGAAAAAATAATAAAGTCCCTTGATGTTTTGACAAATCAGGTTTTAATTGAAGCACTAATTGCAGAAGTTACTTATGATAAAGCACAGGATATCGGAGTAGAATGGGTAGCACCAGAAGCATTTGAAGTTGATAAATATGGAATAGCAGTAGAAGGAAATGTTGGAACACTTCAAAATATTGAAACAGGAGGACTTTCAATAGGTATTTACAAAGGAAGTTATGGGTATCCATTAAATATTGGAGCACTTATACGCCTTTACGGAAAAGATAGTCATTTTAATATACTTTCAGCTCCACAAATTATGACAACAGATAATCAAGAAGCAACAATAAATATAAGTGAGAATATTCCTTATCTTAAAGAAACAAGATTCGTTGAATCAACAAGTGGAAGTACAGGAGATACTATAAAAAGTTATGATTATAAAGATGTTGGAATTACATTAAAAATAACTCCACAAATAAGTCAAAATAAATATGTCAAGTTAAAAATTTCTCAGGAAGTAACAAAACTTATTGAAGGAGGAACACCAGAAGCACCAGCAACAGCAAAAAGGTCAGCTGATACAACTTTGATTGTTGCTAATAATAAAACAGTTGTGCTTGGTGGACTAATAAGAAATGATACAGAAAATTCTGTTATTAAAACACCATTTTTGGGAGATATTCCATTATTAGGAAAGTTATTTAGAAAAGAATCTGAAAAAAGTACTAAAACAAATCTTTTAATTTTTATAACACCTCGTATAATTAGTTCTTTTGAAGAAGCAGAAGCAATAAAACAGGAAAAAGAAAAAATTTTCCCAAAAGGACCTGATAATAAAAATGGAAAAAATTGAAAATTTAGAAGAAAAAATTGAGCCAGAAGTTTTAAATCTTTTCCCATATACTTTTTTAAAGAAAAATTGTTTTTTACCTTTAAATGGAGAAAATGGAGAAATTATTATTGTTACAGATAACCTTTTAAAAATTGATATAGAAGAAATAAAAAATATTGTAAAAAAGGAAATATCAGTAGTTATTATGCCTACTGAAAAAATAGAAGAATGTATTGAAAAATTTTATTATCATCCAACATCTTCAAAAAGAGTTATAGATGATTTAAAAGAAGAAGAGGACATAACAGAGTTAAAAGATGAAGATATATCCGGGACAACAAATTTACTTGACCTTGCAAATAAGGCACCTGTAATAAGAATAGTAAATCAAATAATATATAGAGCAATTTCAACAAGAGCAAGTGATATACATATTCAGGCAACAGAATCAGAAGTAAAAATAAGATACAGAATTGATGGTGTTCTTCATGATATTTTTGTTTTGCCAAAAAAATTTCATCCTGCTATTATCTCAAGAATAAAAATAATTTCAAATCTTGATATAGCAGAGAAAAGAATCCCACAGGATGGAAGAACATCAATAAAAGTTGATAGTAAAAAAATTGATATAAGAATTTCAATAATACCGACTTTTTTTGGAGAATCAGCAGTTCTTCGTCTACTTGATAGGAATAGTTATCTTTTTACTCTTGAACAATTGGGATTTTCAGAAGAAAATTATAAAAAATTTAACCGTTTAATTTATTGTGACCATGGAATTATTTTATTAACAGGCCCAACAGGCAGTGGAAAAACAACAACATTATATGGAGCACTTTCAAAAATAAATAATCCTGGAATTAACATAATTACCTTGGAAGACCCTGTAGAATACAATTTAGAAGGAATAAACCAGATACATGTGAACCCAAAGGTTGGACTTACATTTGCTAATGGGCTACGAGCAATTTTAAGACATGACCCAAATATTATAATGGTCGGAGAGATAAGAGATGTTGAAACAGCCGAAATGGCAATTCAAGCATCTTTAACAGGACACTTAGTTTTCAGTACTCTTCATACAAATGATTCTGCAAGTGCCATTGTCCGGCTTATTGATATGGGAATAGAACCATATTTAATTGCATCTTCTTTAATAGGAGTTATGGCTCAACGACTTGTTAGAGTTAATTGTCCACATTGCAGTCAATCAATTACTCCCTCTTTAGAACTCCTGAAAGAAATTTCTTTAGGAGAACAAGACTTAAAAGAGGGTAATTTTAAAGAAGGAAAGGGATGTAAAAAATGTTATAATGAAGGATATTATGGTAGAACTGCAATATTTGAACTTCTTGCAATTGATGATACCATAAGAAATTTTATACTTGAAAGAGATTCTTCACAGAAAATAAAAAATTATTCAATTAAAAAGGGAATGAAAACATTGAGAATGGATGGAGCAGAAAAAGTAAAACAGGGAATAACAACTATCTCAGAAGTTCTAAGAGTCACCCAGGAGTTCTGATGGAAAACTTTCAATACATTGCACTTGATAAAAAAGGTAAGACAATTAGTGGTAAAATTGAGGGTAATGATGTTGACGATATAAAGAGAAACTTAAAAGAAAAAGGGCTTTATGTTATAAAAGTAGAGAAATTAAAGGAAAAATTTCCTTTTTTAAAAAAGATAAGTGAAGAAGAACTAATAATATCAATAAGAGAACTTGCAACTTTTATAAATTCAGGACTTCAGATAGATGAGGCATTAACAGGTCTTATTTCTCAAATGAAAGAAGGTAATTTAAAAAATATCTATAAGGAAATTCAAAAAAATATAAGAGAGGGACAGAGTTTATCAATGTCTTTGAAAAAATATCCCTTTATTTTTTCTGATACAATTATTTCTATGGTAAAAGCAGGAGAAGAAACTGGAACACTTGATATTGTTTTAACTAAAATATCTGAATTTCTTGAAAAAAACCATAGATTTAAAACAAAAATAATGAGTATAATGTCTTATCCAATTTTAATGCTTTCTGTTGCATCTGTTGTTGTAATTTTTATCCTTTCTTTTGTAATACCAACAATCACAAAAGTATTTTCTCAAATTTCTATGGAATTACCAATAATGACATCTATTCTTATAAATATAAGTTCATTTCTTAAAAAATGGTGGTATTTTGTTTTTGCTGGAATTGCTTTAACTCTTTGGGGAATAAATGTTTTTTTAAAAACCAGTCGTGGAATTAAATTTTCTGATAATTTAAAACTTAAAACCCCTTTTTTTAAAGATATTTATATAAAAAAAGAGATTGTAAATTTTTCAAGAACAATAGCAACTTTAATTAAAGGAGGAGTTGACATAGTAGACGGACTGGTAATAAGTAGAAATGTTCTTACAAGTCCTTCAATAAAAAATGAACTTAATAACATAATTGAACTTGTTACAAAAGGTGGAACTTTATCAAATGCTTTTAGTAATTCTTCTTATTTCCCTTATCTTGTAACTCAACTTGTAAATGCAGGGGAGAAAAGTGGAAATTTATCAGAAATGTTTGATAAAATTGCTGATATATATGAAGAAGAAATAAATCAAAAATCAACTAAATTTGTAAATTTACTTGAACCAGGTATGATTGTTTTTATGGGAATTATTGTTGGTTTTATTGTGCTTGCAGTTTTACTCCCAATTTTTCAGATAAGTCAATCAATAAAATAGTTAATCAGTTAACGATTGAAAAATAACAAGTAGCAAGATAAAAATAAAATCCCCCCATTCCCCCCTTTTTAAAGGGGGGCAGAGAGGGGATTTCTCTTTACTCTATACTTGTTGCTACTCACTACTTAAATATAAACGGGATTGAGTAAATATTTACGGTAGGATAAAATGAATAACATTAGAAAGAGCGGATTTACATTTATTGAACTTATGGTAGTAGTAGTAATTCTCGGAATTCTTGCTATGAGTGTTATGCCAAGATTTTTTGAAAGAATTGATGAAGCAAAAATAACAGCAGCAAAAGTTCAAATTCAAAATTTTGAAAGTGGATTAAAACTTTTTTATTTAGATAATAGTTTCTATCCTGGAACTGAACAGGGTTTAGAGGCATTGATTGAAAAACCCACAACAGGAAAAGTTCCACAACAATGGAGAGAAGGTGGGTATTTAGAAAAGAAAGTTATACCAAAAGACCCATGGGGCAATCCTTATGTTTATTTAAGTCCTGGGAGAAATGGTGAGGACTATGAAATTATTTCTTATGGAAGAGACGGAAAAGAAGGAGGAGAGGGACCAGATGCAGATATTTCAAGTTCGCAACTTTAAAAATGGATTTACAGTTATTGAATTGTTTGTTGTTATTTTAATAATATCCTTTTTTTTTCAATAATTTTTCCTGTAATTAAAAAATTCACAATTCCAAAATATCCAGAAGGAGTGGAAGAAATTTCTAACTTTATATCTAATATTAAAAAAGAATCTATAAAAAATCAACAGATACTTTATTTTTGTATTGATATTGATATAAATGAATTCTGGATAGAGCAGGAAAAAAAAGAAAAAAATAAAGAAGAAGAAATAGGTGAGGAAGAAGAGATAGAAAAATATCAGACATCTTTTGACTTTATATTATGCAAAAATACTGATGAAGAAAAAGGTAATGGAATTATGAAATTTAAAATTTTTCCTGATGGATACGTACAACCTGGTTTTATATACATAAATGACCCTGAAACAAATATAATTTGGACAATTTTTATAAATCCATATCTTAATATTCCTGAAATTTATGAAGGGGAGGTAACATTTGAAGAATATCAATAAAAATGGTTTTACTCTACTTGAATGTATAATTGCAATAGGAATTTTTGGAATTATTGCAGTTGTTTGTTTTGAAATGTATTTTATGGAAATAAAAAAAGTAAAAATATTAAGTGAAAAACAAGTTTTATTACAACTTGCTCAATCAAAAGCAGAACAATTACTAATAGAAAATGAAGAAATAAAAGAAGAGAACGGAGAATTTGAATCACCTTTTTCAGATTATACATGGGAAATTAAATTATCCGATATAAGTTATTCAGATACAGAAAATGATTTTGAAATCACTCCATATATTTTGATAGTTAAATACCAAAATAATTTTATTTCCTATTTCATACCATTTGCAAAAGAAAAGAAAGAAAATGAAAAATAATGGTTTTACTCTAATTGAAATTTTAATTTCAACAGTCATAATTTTTATTACTGTTTCTTTAATTTACCTCACATACTATAATCTTGAAAAAGAAACTCTTGTTATTGAAGAAAAACTTGAAGCAATTGAAATTAAATTTAATTTTCTCACATCATTAAAAGAACAACTTAAATCAGCAATAGAAAAAAAAGATACCTTCCAGTTTTCTTCTGATTCAATATTATTTGAAGCAACAAGTAATTACTCACCATATACTTTTCAATATAAATTTTATACATACCAGACAGATAAGGGTTTTGACCTTATTGAAGAAAGAACTAATTTGTTCACGCAGAAAAAAATAATAATACCAATAGCAAAAAATTATTATTCTTTTAATTTTGAGTTTTATGATGGAAACAATTATTTTGATAATTGGGATAAAGAAAAAATGCCAGTTGGAATCAGAATAAAAATATCGGAAGGAGAAAATGAAGAATTTTACTATTATATTAAATTACCTACAAAAGATGAAAAAAAAGAATAAAGAAGGCATAATTCTTATTTATGTTTTGGGATTTACGCTTGCAATAACTACTTTACTTTTAGTCGTTCATTATAAAGTTGAGCAATTTATGGATGAATTTACAAACAATACAGAATTTATCCAAATGGAAAATTTAGCGGAAGTAGGATATTCTATTGGGACAAATTTACTTGAAAGTGACCAAAATTCTTATGATTGGTATGGAGAAAGTTGGAGAAAAGATATAGAAATTGATACAGAAAAATATAAAATAAAGGTAAAAATTACTGATGAAGATGGAAAAATAAATATAAACAAAGTAATTGGAGAAAAAGGGGAAATCAATACATTGCTTTTACAAATTCTGAAAAGTGTTTTCACTATTTCTGGATATTCTGATTCAATGGTTGATTGCCTACTTGATTGGATAGACGAGGATGAATTACCAAGAAGTTCCGGGGCAGAATCAACATTTTATAAAATGAGTGGATATCCATATGTTCCTCCTAATAGAACTTTATATTCAATAGAAGAAATAACTCTTATAAAGGATTTTAATAAAGAAATAATATATGGCAAGTCAAAAGAACAAAATGAAGAAGATAAAGAAACAAATAATGAAGAAGAAATGAAAAAAGGACTTATAAATTTTATTTCAACCATTTCTGATGATAAAATAAATGTAAATACATGCGAATGGGAAATATTAAATAGTATGGGATATACTGAGGTAAATATAGACCAGATAATGGACCAAAGAGATAGGGGACCATTAAGTGAAAATTACCTATTAGAAATCAATAGGGAAGTGACTCTGAATAATAAAAGGGTTATTAAATATAAAAGTTCTAATTTTTCAATGAATGTTTCAGTTGAAAATATAGAAAATAAAAAAATAAGAAACTTTAAATTTTTTGTTTTTAGAGATGAAAAAAGAGGTATGAAACTTATAAGAAAAGAAAAAATATGGGAAAATTAAATATCTATATAAGAGATAACAATTCAACATATTATTACAAAAATAAAGAAGAAAAAAGGGAGTTTATAGAAGAGGTAAATATTAAAAATATTATAGAAAAAGAAAAAAACAATTATATTAATTTTATTCTTTCCAAACCAGATGTTATATTTAGAAATTTTTCTTTTGAATTTTCTGATATTAAAAAGATAAAAATGGTTTTACCTTCTGAATTAGAAGAAAGTTTATCAGAAAAAATTGATAATTTCCTTTTTAATTATAGATTTTTTAAACAAGGGAAAAAAACACTTGTAAATGTAACAGGAGTAAAAAAAGAATTTTATAATAATTTAATTTCTTTAATTAAAAATAAACAAAAGGTATCTTTTTTTACTGATGTAGAAATTCTTTTCTATTCTCTTAAAAATTTTATAAAAGATGAAAATTATATTGAGATTTACATTGATAAATTTTATATACTTATAAATGTAGTTGAAAATAGAGTCATTTCTTCTTCTATTTCTTATATTTTTGAAAACACAAGTTCAGAAAAAATAATTTCTGTTGTAGGTAATACATTAAAAGAAAAAGCAGAAAAAATTTATATAACTGGCGAGGAAAAAGAAATAGAAAATTTCGCAAACAAAACAGGTCTAAAAATTAATAAAGTAGGTATTCTTAAACAATACCAGGAATTTTATTTTACAGAAATAATAAACTACAAAAGTATTCCCACTTTAAACTTTAGTTCATCAGAAATTAAAATAATTACTCTTACTCCGTTTTTAATACCATTTTTAATTTTTATCTTACTTTTAATTATTCCTTTAACTTTATTCAATAATTTGAAACAAAAACAGAATGAATTAAATCAAATTGAAGAAAAAATGATTAATGAATTCAGAAAAACATTTCCTGATGTTAAAAAGGTAGTGGACCCAGTTATACAGACAAAGGAAAAATTAAATGAAACAGGTAAAACATCTTTTTCTTTCCAATATTCTTCAATATTACAATTACTAATAGAAGTTACAAAAATATTTCCAGAAAATGTAAGAATTGAAATTGACCAATTATCTTATTTAAAAAATGTTCTAACTATCTCTGGTTTTATTGACAATTTAAATAATTTAGAAAAAGTCAAAAAAGAAATAAACAAATCATCCTATTTTGAGTCGTATGAAATTGGCACCATATCTTTTGATAAAAATAACAGAATAAATTTTAGTTTAACCTTAAAAGTAAAAAAATGAATAAAAAACTAATAACTTTAATAGTAATTGCTCTTTTTGTTTTTGAATATCAATTTATAATAACACCGCTTAATAAAAAAATCAGATCAACAGCAAATCTTATAAATAAGAAAAAAAATGATTATGAGACTCTAAAAAATCTTATTGAAGAATATAATGAAAAAAATAGAAATAAGTCAATTGAAAATGCAAAAATTGTCAATAAAAATTTTTCGCTTTTTTCTTTTGTGGGTAAAATTATTGAAGAAAATGCTCTTGTATCAAATATCAAAAGTATAAACCCATTACCTGTTGAAAAAAAAGACAATTTTGAGATTGAAAAAATAAAACTTAATATTGATAATATACCGCTTGAAAAACTCTTAAAATTTTTAGCAAATATAGAAGAATCAAATTTTCCTGTTTACATATCAGAATTTTCTATGGTAAGGAATAAAACTAATCCTTCTCTGCTTATAGTCAATATGGAAATAATTGTTATAAAAAATGGCTGAAATTTATTTGATAGATGGGAGTAATATTCTTTATAGGTCTTATTATGCTATTGGAAAACTTGAGACATCTACGGGATTACAAACAAATGCAATTTTAGGTTTCTTTAATACATTATTTAAACTTCTCAAAAAACACAAAATAGAGTATATAGGTATATTTTTTGATATGAGAAAACCAACCATAAGACATATAAAATTCCATGATTATAAAATTAAAAGAAAACCAATGCCTGATGAATTAGAATTTCAAATCCCAATAATAAAAGAAATACTCAATTGTCTTGGAATGAAATATTTTGAAAAAGAGGGGTATGAGGCAGATGATATAATTGCAACTTTTACAGAGAAATTTAAAAAAGACCACAAAATTCTAATAGTTACCGGGGACAAAGATATACTGCAACTTATTGAAGAAAATGTAAATATAATAAGTCCTGTTAATGAAGAAATAAAAGATATTAATTATATCAAAAAAAATTTTAATTTTGCTCCTGAAAAAATTATTGATTTTCTCGCTCTTGCAGGTGATACTTCTGACAATATTCCCGGTATTCCCGGTATAGGTGAGAAAATAGCACTTAAATTGCTTTTACAATTTTCATCTTTAGAAGATATATACGACAACATTGAAAAAATTGAGCCAGAATCTCTCAGGGAAAAAATAATAAAAAATAAAGAAATGGCTTTTCTGTCAAAAGAACTTGTAACACTTCATAAAGATATTGATATTAAAGTCAATCTTGATGATTTAAAAGTCATTTCTCCTGATATAAATAAATTAGAAGAAATATTCACATCTCTTGAATTTAAAAAGTTAAAAGAAAAACTTTACCAAATTTTCCCTGAAATAAAAGAAAATAATCCAAAAGAAATAATCGCTTTTTCAAATGGCATAACCTTTGAATTTAATAACTTACTTGAAAATATTGAAAATTATAGAGATATTTTTGAAAATGAAAACATTGAATTATATGGCTTTGACTTAAAGGAGAAATTGAAAGTTATTCATCGCAAAGAAATTGATGTAAAAAATAAATTATTTGATATTTCTCTTGCTGAATATTTAACAGGAAAAACCATAAAAGAACAGGATATTTTTAAAAAAGTAGAAAAATATAAAAAATTTATAAAACAGATGAAAATGGAAAAATTATATTATGAGATTGAAATTCCATTAATCAATGTTCTTATATGGATAGAAAAAAATGGTATTAAAGTAGATAAAGAATATTTTGAGTCCTTATCAAAACAACTTGAAGAAAAAATTTTAAATCTTGAAAATCAAATTTATACCCAAGCAGGTGAAGTTTTTAATATAAATTCACCCCAGCAATTATCTAAAATTCTATTTGAAAAACTTAAACTTCCAGCAAAGAAGAAACTTAAAACAACTTATTCAACAGACACAATTGTATTAAATGAGTTAGCAGCCCTTCATCCATTACCAAATTTACTTATTCAATATAGAGAACTCTTAAAATTAAAATCAACATATGTTGATGGACTACTTTCCTTTGTAAAAAACAGCAGGATTTATCCAACATTTAACCAATTATCCACTGCAACAGGAAGATTAAGTTGTAGCAATCCAAATCTGCAAAATATTCCTGTAAGAACTGAAATAGGAAGCAAAATAAGAAAGGGATTTATTTCAGAAGATAATTCTTTTCTTCTTTCTTTTGACTATAATCAAATAGAATTGAGAATTCTTGCTCATTTTTCAAAAGATAACTATCTCATTGAGGCATTTAATCAGGGAAAAGATATTCATCAAGAAACAGGTAAATTCCTTTTTCCTGAAAACTATCTTTTCTCACCTAACATAAATAATTTATCAAAAGAGCAAATAAGGCGAATAGCCAAAACAATAAATTTTGGAATAATTTATGGTATAAGTCCTTATGGACTTTCTCATCAACTTAATATCTCTGTGCAGGAAGCAAAATTTTTAATAGATAGTTATTTTGAAAAATTCAGAGGGGTTAAAAATTATATTGAAAAAACAATAAAAGATATTGAGGAAAATGGATATGTTGAAACATTTTTTGGAAGGAGACGATACATTCCTGAAATAAAAAGTCCAAATAAAAATTTACAGGAATTCGCGAAAAGAGCAGCAATAAATATGCCAATTCAAGGAACATCTGCTGATATAATAAAACTTGCAATGGTAAAAATCTATAATAAATTTAAAAAAAATAATTTACAGAGCAAAATAGTTCTTCAAATTCATGATGAACTTATTTTAGAAGTTAAAGAAAATGAATTAGAAATAATTTACAGGATAGTAAAAGATATAATGGAAAATTGTGTAACTCTTCAGGTACCAATAAAAGTTGATGTAAAAAAAGGGAAAAACTACCTTGAAATGGAGACAATTAATATAACTTTAAGATAACAAATTTTTAATTTGACAGAAAAAAAGGAAATGGTTTAATTATGTTGTATTTTGTTATCTTTTTCTGAATTTTAATTGTAAATATAAAATAAAGCAGAAAAAAATTATGAAAAAAGTAAGATATCATTTGCGATTTCAAGTAATACCAGATAATAAAGTAGAAGAAAATGCAGAAAAACTCGCAGATTTTTGTTTAAAACATAAAATAGAAGAAGTTGTGCTTTTTCTTGCGGCTGAAGAGTGGAATAATGGGTTATTATCAAAGAAAGAAGAAGATTTATGGTTTGATACAATTAGTAAAGCAAAAAAAACTCTTGAAGATAAAGGAATTACTGTAAGTTTAAATCCATGGATGACAGTTTTACATTTAGATAGAGGCAGAACTTTCCCTTATGACCGTAAATTTAAACCAATGGTATCTCCTTTTGGAGAACAAAGTAAAGCATGTGCTTCTTTTGCAGATAAAAACTGGCAAAAATATATACAAAATCTTTATGGAAGATTTGCAAAATTATACTTTAGAGTTATATGGATAGAGGACGACTTCAGATATCATAATCATAGCCCTCTTACTTGGGGTGGTGGATTTGAGAAGGATATATGTAATAGATTTTCTAAAAAAATAGGCAGAAAGGCAAAAAGAAAGGAGATACTTGAAAAAATTTTACAACAAGGTCCACCACATCCCTGGCGTAGTAAATGGTTAGAGGTCTGGCGAGAAATACAACTTGAAGTAGCATCAGGAATAAAAGAAGCAGTAAGAAAAAATACTAAAGGAAAAACAAAAATTGGTCTTATGAGTTCCCACCCTTCTGTTCATAGTATTGAGGGAAGAAGATGGAAATCTCTTTTTGAAGCCCTTTCTATAGAAAAAAATATTGCCCATAGACCACATTTTGCCTTTTATTCAGAAGTACCTGGTAGAGATAAAATTTACTCTATAATGATGCTTGATATTCAAAGAAAGTTTAGACCTTCTTTTTGTGAAGTTGCTCCAGAGATAGAGAATTTTCCATTTACTGTTTGGAGCAAGTCAGATACCTCTACATGGTCAGATATGGCTTTTTCTCTATTTTTTGGTTCGGATGCATTATTACTTGACCTTTTCCCGATGACAGGTAATAGCATTATTGATGAAGATAAAGGAATAGGGAAATTACTTGATAGGAGTTATGATTCATTATTATGGATTAGTAATAGATTTTCTAAGGAAAATAATCTTTTAGGAGTTGGTGTACCATGGAAAGAAGATGCTTCTGAGAAAGTTCATACCACGAAGGGACTCTCTATGGAGGAATTGATAGTAGACCCTTTACCTGCATGGAGAACTCTTCTGTCATGTGGTATTCCTGCATCTGTTGAGAAACAAAATGTAAACGCAATTTTTGGTAATTCAGCGTGGATATTTGATGATAAAGAAATTTTAGAGATGCTTGAAAGCGGTCTACTTCTTGATGGTAATTCTGCAAAAATACTTTGTGAAAGAGGATTCAGTAAATATATCGGGCTGGAATATAAAAAAACTGTTGGAAGAGAAGAATCAAAATATTCCTTAGAAGTAATAATAAATGAAAATAGTGGCATAAAAAAAGGGATATATTTGAGTGTAAATCTTACAGAAAAATTTAACATTTTTGAACCTGATAGGCAAACAATTGTCTGGTCAGAAGTTATTACACCTGAAAAAGAGAAAGTTGGTGTGGGAACTACACTCTACATGAATGAAAAAGGAGGAAAAGTAGCAGTAATTGTACCAGATATTCTGAATTTTAATTTTTTCAGACAAACAATAATGCAAAATCTCATAAAATATCTATACAATATGAAAATTCCTTTTCCTATAGTATCAGGCAGTCCATATCTTTTTCCAATGTACTTTAAAGGAGAAAAAAAAGATTCATTGGTTATTTTCAATGGAGGAACTGATTCTGCTATTGTACAATTTGAAATAGATAAAAAAAAGAACACTTTTGGAGATATAACAATTCTTAAACCACTAGAAAAACCAACTGCTGGAAATTTATTAAAAAGAGGAAATACATTCTGGAAATTATCTTCAAGTATTCCATATATGTCTTTTTTTATTATGGAATTTTTTAAAAATAAGAATTATAATAATACAAATAAGGAGGAATAAAAAATGAAAGTATTGAAGGATAAAAATGTGTTGGGGATTTTTGTTTGTGGTATTATTGTTGTTTTGGTCTTGGTATTTTGCATTCTAATGACATTTAAATCAAGGGTTAATATTGCCTCGGTTGACCTATCAAAAATTATAAATGAACACCCTGCTATGGAAGAGGCAATGAAAAATTTTCAAAAAGAACTTGATAACCAGCAGAAAAAATATGATAAGTTAAAGGATGAAGAAAAAGCAAAAGAACAACAGAAAATTCAGCAAGAAATGACACAATTAGCCATACAAATGCAGCAAAATGTAGTAAAAACAGCAATTGGTGATGTGGAAAGAATAGCAAAGAAAAATGGCTATAACTATGTCATTGATAAAAATGCACTTATTGTTGGTGGAAAAGATATCACAGATGAAGTATTAAAAGAATTAAAACAAAATAAACAGGAAAAAGTACAGAATAAAGAAAATACATCTGATATGCCAGTAATTCCTGTAAATCCATAAAAATATCTTCCCTTGTGAGAATTTTTTTATACGAGAAATATTTTTCCATTTATGTCCATTATATCCAAATTTGACTTATCCTACAAAGGAAATTACAATAAAATAATGATAGAAAGAAAAATAATAGGAAAAATGTTAATAACATTTGGCGTTTTATTAGTCATTTCTGGATTATTTTTTTACAAAGGAATAAAATTCCCACTTGGAAAATTACCAGGTGATATATTAATAAAAAAAGAAAATTTTGTGTTTTATTTTC
>DAOOVW010000002.1:0-12838 GCA_035370465.1 bacterium
TCCGCAGGCTCCTGTGGAAAAGTTGGTCTTCCTTGGTCTTTGCTATGCTCTCAAATAACTAACTTTATACACCACTTCGGGGTTCCCAGTCACCCAGTCTGATTGAATCACCTCAAAATTGTCAAAGAGCAAGTGAACAAGTTTAATTTTTTAAAAGTTGCGTTCTTTTAAAATTTGGAAAACTTGTCAAGGGATTTTTGTTGCTTTTTTCTCTTGACATTACACCACACATCTCTATTCAATAACCATTTTATAAATATCTAAACTATCTTTCCAATTTATTATTCCATCATTATTTGTATCTCTCCTAACAGAAGAAAAAATAATACTTTTCCCATCTGGAGAAAAAACAGGCCTTTCATCAAGGTAATTATCATCAGTTAATTTTATCTTCCTCTTTTCTGTTATTGAATATATGTATATTTCCTCTTCATCCTCAAATACTATCTTTTTGCTGTCAGATGACCAACAAGGGTTTCTTCCATAACTTATCTCTTCAAAACTATCCTTTTTCACAAGATAAAGGACATCCCCTACTGCTCTTGTTAAGTCCTCTCCCGGGGCAACTAATCCCATTGGAACAACAGCAATAACTTCCTTCTTATTTGGTGAAACATAAATTTTGGTGTAGTAAAGATTATTACCTAATTTTTCCCTTAACTCACTAATAAGAGTCACTTTTTTATCTTTTATATTTAGGATATATATATTACCATCTCCACAAAAAATAATCTCCTCACCATTAACCCATGCAATATCCAAATTAGAATATTCACCTGTTAATTCTTTTTCTTCCCCATTATCTAAAACACATATCTTTCTATTCTTAATAAATCCAATCTTTTCCCCATCTGGAGAAAAAACAGGCCTTTCACCATTAACAAGATATTTTTTCTTTACATCTGACAAAAAACTAACATCCAACAAATATATTTTCCCTTCACTACTAAAAACAATCCTCCTGCTATCTGATGAAAAATATATATCCTTGGGACTATTCAACTGTCCTGTCAGAAGATATTCCTTTTTCTCTTTTATATCTAATAACCAAATCCCTTCCTTTGAATTCTCTTGCCTAATAAAAACTATTTTATCACCATCAGGGGAATATATAGCAAATTTATCATTTCCCTTGGACTTTGTTAAAGGAATTATAATCTCTGCAAAAATAGAAAAATTAACAAATAAAATCACAAAAACACAAATTCTTATTTTATTCATCAAAAGGTCCTTTTATTCTGTTGAAACTAACTTCTATTGAAGACATCTTTACCACAATCAACATAATCCCCATCAAATTCTAAACCATAACCTCTTACTCCCTCCACCCATTTTGCTCCATTAATTTTCCCGTTGTTTCCATTGCTACTATTATCTTTTACTATATCACCAGAACCTTCATCAAAACTCCAGTGAGCAACAAGTCCCTTTTCTTCTGCAAAAGATAAATCTCCCACACTCAGTAAATACACTCCGGCTAAAGTAATTTTCTTTAGTATTTTCACCTCTATTTTTCATTTTAAAATTTTATTTAACTTTATAATTTCGTTAGCTATTCTCCATCTTAATTTATCATAAACCTCATTAGATGGAGCAGAATGTGTATAATAATAAGAAAAATCAGGATTGATGTAATCCATTATTTCTTCTAATATCTTCTTAGATTCTGTTACATCTATTTTTTTCTTCTCGCCTTCTTTTATTAAACTTTCTAACATCCTGATATATCTGGTATCATCTATTCCTTCTCTAATTCTTTCTGCTTTTAGAGTGGAAACTGGTTTTTCTTCACCAGGAAGACAAAAAGAAATATGTAGACCTTCCCAACCTACATCAAAAGGGTTATAAGGGTCCCGACGAGGTATAACAAGAAATTCAGTATAACTTCCTTTTGCTCCACTACGACAATAACCAAAACCAGCCTTAAATCTTGTCTCTACTCCATATATCCAGTATTTACAATCTGGAGCAACTTTCTTAATATAAGAAATATTTTCTGGTGTCATCAAGTAGTCCCTTAATCCATGAATATATAAATATGGAGAAAGAAGGTCTACCTCTCCCTGTCCATTAGAATTATTGTATAATTTCAACCCTGCCTCTTTTAATTCCTTATAAAGAGGAATATATCCCCTAATTAACTCTATTCCTGCATTAGTAAGTTCACCTCCAATGAGAAAAATAGGCTCTAAACCAAATTTGTTCGTCTCTCCCTTTATGTTTAATAGTATCTCCTTAATAATCTCTCTTCCTTCCTGGTTATAATAATAGCCCTGCCTTGTTTTTGTCCCACCAGGTATTCCCCACCAATTCTTAAGTATTGGACTATACAAACATAGAACAACTTCTTTTGAAGGAAAACCTATCTCTTTATAGTATTCTAAATATTTTTTGTAATAAGTCAAATCTACACACCTGGTTTTTTCATCAATCTTTTGTCCGAAAAGTCTGTTTGGCAGAGATTGAGTATCAGGGGTTAATCCATATTCTTTAATAAAAATAAGATAACTTTTAATGAGTTCCATATATTTATCAAAATCGCTACTACCATACCTTAAATCTTGAAATGCCGTGCGAATAAAAATATCTTCAAATGGCTGAAGGTTAAATGGTAAAACTCTTAACTTAATTTCTAATGATGAAGAAGGGTTGCCTTCTGGAGAAATAGTTATTTTCCCCTTATAAATGCCTTCTGGTGTGTCCTTTGGAACTTTTACTGTAAGCCAAAATCTCCTGCTAACCCCTTCTTCAAAATCACTCTCTTTATATTCCCTTAAGTAAAATGGAAATACTTCATACTTTATAGGATATTGAAAATAACCAAACTTACCTTTTGAGATTTCTATATACCTAACTATATTTAAACTAATATTTTCTTTGCCAATTTTATTTCCTTTATTATTTTCTAATTCAGTAACCTCTATTTTTACTTTCTTTAAATCAATAAGTGGAAAAAGTGAAAAAGTAAATGGTTCATACTCATCTCCAGAAGCAAATGCAGTCAGTTCTTTTTTAACCTCCCCCTCTTTTGGTCTGCTGTTATATCTAATCTCATCAAGATAGTTTCTGGAAAAAATAATATAACCCGTTTTTCTATCATTCTCGCTAATGGAATAAAAAGGCCCTTTTTCTTCTTCATTCTTTATCTCTTCTATTCCTAAGTTAAACTTCTTTTCTCTCTCCTTCTCTATTTCTACCAGCTCTTTTTCTACCTGTTCTGCTTTCTCTAATGGATATATAACTAAACAAGTAATACAACAACCATTAGTAAATTCTATCTCTATTGTATTATCTTTAACTTCAATTATAAAATATCTTGGAATAAATTCATTCCTGATATACTTCTTCCAGATACTGTCATTTTTATGATAGTCATTATCTATATTCTTGAAAAAAACATCTTTCATATAGTCATTAAAATCAAGTCTTGAAACCTCTTTTCCTTTTACTTTAACATACCATCTGGCATCATAACGGAAACCAGGTGTATAATAAGCATTAGAATAATTACAATGCGGGCTAATATAACAAACTTTATATTCTCCATTTGGTATATTTACCTTAAAAATAGCAGGTGAACCACTAACATAGTCCATTGCTAAATCATCTGGTAATTTCCAATAACCATCTTTCAAATTCTTGGAACTACCTGTCCATCCATATCCCTTCTCTTCTGTATAAGTTGTCTCTTTGGTAACCTTAATAAATCCAGAATAGACAGGTGACTTCTCATCTCCCATATCAAACTTAAATACCTCTGCATCAACTACAATACTTAAAATAAAATACAAACTTACAATTAACCCTAAAATTACTCTTTTCTTTTCCATTTCTTCCTCCTCGTTTTTATGGTGGGTTCTGCCAAAATTGGCTATATCTTTTATAATGCCTTTCTTTGTCTTTTAATGCTTTTATATGTCTTTATATCCCTGCCCCTTTTTTTCATCTCTTTTTTTGACACTATCAAATTTTATAGTACTTGTTGTTAAAATCTCCTCTATCCCTCTTTATCAAAGGAAGAATTATAATAAACATCTATGGTTTAAGTTGTATTATTCATCCATTTTTAGTTCTGGAACATCTTTTAAAAGTGATGATGAATAAATATCTAAATATAAGTTAATATCTTTATGTAATCTTAATAAAGAGGCAGGAACTTTATTTGTAATTTCTCCTTCAATTGTTAGTTTTACTGCATTTGCTTTTTGTTTTCCAGGAACAATACATAGAATTTTATCTGCTTTAAGTATTGCCCCAACACTCATTGTTAAGGACTCTCTTGGCACATCTTCTAATGTTTTATATCTTGCCTTTGGGTTAGGATGATTTTTATAATCATCATATTGTTGTTTTACTGAAATATCGTCTATCCTGACTTTAATCATTAGTTCATTACTCCATAGGTCTGTCTCTGGTTCATTAAAAGCAATATGTCCATTTACACCAATACCTATGAAAGCAATATAAATTCCGTCCTCTTTTTTTACTTCTTTATACTTATCAGAAAATAATTTCGTATAATTCATAATCATTTCATCTGCATTTTTCCCTGAATCCTTAATGTAAAAAATGTTTTTAGAAGGTATATCAACTTTATCAAAAATATGTGTTTTAAGATATTCTTTAAAAGTGTTTGGATGTCCATCTGGGAGGGTTATATACTCATCAAGGTGAAAAGCATATACATTTTCCCATTTGATATCTTTATTTTTTGAAAGGTTATAAAGAAATGTATCCTGAGAAGGAGCAGCAGCAAAAGTAGCAATACATTTTTTATCTAACCTGGCAGTAAATTGTTTGAGAATTTCTCCTGCAAGTAATGCACTTTCTTTCCCCATTTGCTCGTTGTTTTCTAAAATAAATATATTGAATTTTCTTTCCTTTTTTCCTTTCATTTTTTGCCCCCTTTTTAAGCAACGATTCTGCCAAAATTATCTCCCCAAATTCACCTTACACTTTCTCACAAAGACAGGTGAAATGTGAAAAGTAAGATGTGAGGATTTTTATTTTTCATCTATTTTTCATCTCTTTTTGCCACTACCTTTATTTTATATTTTAAATGATTTTTGTCCAATTATTTTAGTTCAGCATAATAATTTTTATCAATCAAAAATAATGGATCTTCTTTAACAAATTTACTTAATATATTAAATAATTTACCTGCTTCTATTAGTTTACAAAGAGAATTACCTATTTTTATTTCATTTTGAATTTTGTTTTCTTTACATATTTCATCTGCTTTTTCATATTTCCTTAACAAACCAGGAAAATGTGGATGTAATGGAACTGTTAAAATTTGCCCTTCATAGTCAATAACTTTTGGATAAAAAATTAAACAACTTCTTGTAGGAGCACCGTTAATATCTTCAATTGTATGAAGAGTAGTATTTGAATTATGTCCAATTCCAATTAGTAAGATTTTCCCATTTTCTTTACAGATTTTATGAAGAGGTGTATTTTCACCACATGAACATATGCAATTTTCATGTCCCGAAATCAACCATTCTTTTTCCTTACCCCATGCAGCAACAGAATGAGTAGGATGTAATGACCTTTTAACTTCTTCCTTTCTCCAGAAGGTATCGGAAATTTTACCCATAGCAGTTGGTGAAATTCTTACATCAAAAATTATCTCTTTTTCTGCAATTCCATATTCTCCACCAATAAAAGCAGGAAAACTTGGCATGGCAAGAATGCCATTTTCTGTTATAATTTCTTTCAAACTATCTATTACAGTTGTTGCACCACCTTCTACATATCCAAAAGAAGAAAGGGAAGAATGAACAATAACTATATTTCCTTTTTTTAGACCTAATTCTTCAAAACCTTTTATTAATTCATTTTTTTTCACTATATTATCAAACATTTTTAGCCCTTTTTATATTTTTAATATTTTTTTAAAATGTTAATTTAATCAAGAATTTTAGTAAGAATGTCTTTTGCTGCTTTTATTTCTGCCTCTTTTTTGCTTTTGCCTTCTCCTTCACCTTTACTTGCAATACCTTCTATTTTTACAATAACTTTATAATTTTTCTTATGGGCAGGTCCTTTTTCATCAATAATTTCATATAACGGTAATTTTCCTGATAACTTTCTTGAAATTGTAATAAGTTCACCTTTATAATCAATAAGCGGTTCTATTTTATTGCTTAAAATAAATTTTTTAACAAATCTTTCTGTTTTTTTTAATCCACCATCTAAATAAATTGCCCCTATAATACTTTCAACAAAATCGGATAAGTCAATTGGTTTTGTTCCTTTATATTTAATATATTTTGCTATCTCCAATTTTTCACCCAATGAGTTTAAGTAATGTTGATTAACATATCCTGATTTTAAATTTGTATAAAATCCCTCGTCTTTATCGGGGAATTTTTTGAAAATGGAAATACCAACAATAAAATTTAAAATAAGGTCTCCTATAAATTCAAATCTTTCATTTGAATTTTGAGTTGAGAAAGAAGAATGAGTTAAAGCAATTTCTAATAATTTTTTGTTTTTAAATTCATAGTCAATTATTTTTTCAATTTCCTGCATAAATATCCTCCTATAATTAAAAGAGAGAGAATAGAAAGCGGAAAATCACTATATTTCCCATATATTGTTTTTTGAAAGAATAATGGAACTTCAAAAAACAATGTTTCTTTTTTATCAATATCAATTATTTTTAAGACCTCTCCTTTTTCAGATACAATTCCACTTATACCAGACAAGCCACACTGAATAAAATATCTTCCTGTTTCTAATGCCCTTAAAACATTATGGTAAAAGTGCTGGTAGGGGCCAAAAGAATTTCCAAACCATGAGTCATTTGTAATTACAACAAAAATATTACTCCCACTTTCAAGCATTTTATTTGTAATTTCTGGAAATATATTTTCATAACAAATAAGAGGTGCAATTTTAATTTCCTTATAATTAAAATTTTTAATTTCTTTACCTCTTTCAATTTCTGGAGTATATCCAGCATAATTTACAAATATCTTTTTTATAAATTCCCATCTACCTCCTAATATGAACTCTCCATAAGGGACAAGATGTGTTTTATCATAAAATTCAATTTTACCATTTTTCAAAAATAAAGCAGAATTATAATATTTATTATTATTACTTCTGAATGTTCCAAATATCAAAGAAAATTTATAATTTTCACATAATAATTTTATTTTTTTTAAAATTTCTGGTCTTGAAAAAATGTCATCAGGAAAACTTCCTTCAGGCAATATAACTACATCGGGTTTTAATTTCTTAACATTTTTTGTAGTCATTTCCCAAAGAATATTTATAATTGTTTCTGATTCTTTAATTTTTTCTGTTTTTATACCTGGTTGAATAATCATAATTTTTAATTTTCCTTTTTGTTTAATTTCAGGGTTATAAAAGAAGAGAAGAGTGAAAGAAATAATAAATACAAAAAAGGAAATTAAAAAGACCTTAAATTTTTTTTGAAATAGGCAAAAAATTGTAAAATTAGAAAGAATTAAAAAAAAGGAAATACCTTTACTTCCGATAATTTGGGGTAATTTCCATATATAGTGATTTGTTGATTGGGAAAGAGAAAAAGATAGCCATGGAAAACCAGTAAGTAAATTTTCAATTAAAATTTCAATAAAAAACCATATAGATGCACAAACAAATGGATTAAAATTATATAAACTGGAAAGATAAAAAAATATACCCCAATAAATTGCAAGATATACACATAGCAAAATATAGAAAAAACCAGAGACAGCAAATAACCAGTTAAGTAAAAAAATATAAAATGAAAGTCCAGCAATAAAACCAATAAAATAAGATAATTTATTATATTTTGAAGAAAGAAAAATCAAAGGAGTAAGTCCAAAAAACGCAAAATACCAAAAATTAAATGGTGGAAAAGATAAGGCAAAAATAAGAGATGATATACAACTGGCAAGAAAAATAATAAGAGGCATAGTTTTAAACCTTTATTTTGTTATTTTCTCCAAGTTCTACTATACTCATTTTATAATTTTTCAGTTCTTTGTCATCAAGATAACTAATTGAAAGGACAATAATTTCATCATCTTTTTCAAAAAATCTTGCAGATGGTCCATTTAAACATATTATTCCTGAATTCTCTTTCCCTTCAATTACATATGTAAAAATTCTTGCTCCACTATTTAAATTTAAAACATAGACCATTTCTCCTGCAAGTAAGCCAGCTTTATCAATTATCTTTTTATCAAGTGTGATGCTTCCTTCATAATATAAATTTTTATCGGTTACTTTTCCACCTTTTATTTTACATTTACACATGCATCTATACATTATTTTCATCCTCTTTATTGTATCGTTATTATAAAAAAATATTATCTATAAGATGGACATTTCCTATTTTTATTGCACCAAGTACTATTGTATTATTATCAATTTTTTCAACTGGTTGTAAATTTTCTATATTTACAATTTCAAGATATTGTAATTCTACTCCTCCTGTTGAAAGAATAATTTTCTTTCCTTCTTCAATCAATTTCTTTGTGTTTTTTTCTCCCTTTTTTGCCATTTCTTCAATTTTTTTAAGTGCCTTATAGAGACAAAGTGCTTTTTGTTTTTCTTCTTCGGTCAGATAGATATTTCTCGAACTTTCTGCAAGTCCACTTTTTTCTCTTAGTGTTGGACATCCAACAATTTCAACAGGTATATCTAAATCATCAACCATTTTTTTTATAATTATTAGTTGTTGAGCATCTTTCCACCCGAAATAACTTCTATCTGGCTGAATAATGTTAAAAAGTTTTGCCACAACAGTACAAACACCTCTGAAATGACCTTTTCTTAATTTTCCTTCAAGAATTTCAGAATATTCTTCTACATTAACCCATGCTTTATGGTCCTTCTTATACATCTCATCAGCATCAGGAATGAAAACTATATCAACTTTCTCTTTTTCAAGTAATTCAATATCTCTATTTACATTTCTTGGATACCTTTCAAAGTCCTCTCCTGGACCAAATTGAGTTGGGTTTACAAATATACTTACAATTACAATATCATTTTCTTCTCTTGCTTTACTTATAAGGGAAATATGCCCATTATGTAAATATCCCATTGTTGCAACAAATCCAATTTTTTTACCAGTTTTCTTTATTTCTCTTATTTTTTCCCCTATTTTTTCCTTCTTTTTAAAAATTTCCATTTTTCCGTTCTTCATATATTTCTTTTATACTTTTTTTTTCAACAGGGTCAACAAAATGAGGTGATATTTCAAAAATTGGTTTAAGAACAAAATATCTTGTTTTCCATTTAGGATGAGGGATTTGTAAAAAATTATTTTTTATAACTTTATTTCCATAAAAAATTATATCAAGGTCAATTTCTCTTTCATCTCCTCTTTTGTGAGGAAAGTTTCTCCCCATTTTTTTTTCTATTGACTTTAAAAAGTATAAAAGTTCTTCTGCTTTTAAATTTGTTTTACCTTCAATAACCCCATTTAAAAATTTTCCTCCTCTTGCTTTTTCTTCTGGTTTTGTTTCAAAAAATGAAGAAATCTTTTCAATATAAATCCTTTTCTCAATCAATTTTATTGCCCTTTTTATATTTTTCTCTCTATTTCCTTTATTACTTCCAAAACCAATGATAACTTTTTCCATTATTAAAAAATAATGAATGTAAATAACTTATGTTTTTTATTTTCCTTTTAAGAAATTTTTTTTCTTTTTTTGTGTCAGTAAAATAAACATAGTTAAAGTATTTTTGTGTGTCTTCATCACTTTCAAAAAAAATTAGGACTTTAATATCTTTTTCTTTTAAAATTTCTCCTAACACTTTTTTGTCAAAATTTTCGAGTTTTTTAAGTTGTATAGAAGAATTTTTATCATCAGGAGAAAATGTAAGCCAATAAAGTGAATTTTCATTTGGTGAACAAAAATTATTTATTTTATTAAAACCAAGAGTTGTTGCAATTTCCTCATATTTACCATTTTCAAGCTTCATATAATAGCAATTCATCCTTTTTTTTAAATTTTGTATTTCATTTAATTGTCCATATCCCCATAAATAAAGTAAATTAGCAACCGACTGATTCAGGTCTTTTCTTATTTGATTGATAATACTTTTTTCAAGAACTTCTGATGTTATCAGAATAAAATTCTTTAAAGGAAGTAAGTCATTTTTATCAGGAATTATTTTTTTAATATTTTTCCCTTCTATTTCTTCGGGTATGGGAATTCTAAAATATGGGAATTTAAAATCAAAAATTATAATAATATCCCTTTCTTTAATATAATAATTAAAATCAAATTTTTCTTTCAATTCATTAAGTAAATGTCTTTTTTCTTCAATTGATAGGTCAACATCTATTCTTGTAATAATATCATTATATTGAGTAAAAAATCTAGCAAGAAAGGGAGTTTGGTTTTCCTCAATTTTTATACCATGGTAGAAACATCTTAAAACTGCTGGGGAAATATTTTCCTGTCCTGTTAAAAAGTAAAAATAAAACTCCTCATTTTCTTCGTCTAAATACAACTTTCCTGAATGCTTTTCTTCAATCAACTTGTTCATATTTTCAATCTTATCAAGATAAATTCTATCTCTTTTATCAAAAATTCTATTTATTATTTCACTATTAACTGATACAGTTATTATGAAGTTTTTCATCTCAATTACCACGAAAAAAATAATTTTAAAAGAAAATAAAGAATTCCAATTGTTAAAAATATCGAAAAATATAGTGGCAGAAATTTAATTAAAAGCAAAATCATCCCTATAGCAATTGGAGAAATAATAAGTAATACTATATATTTTTTTATTTCACTCTTTTCCTTTATATCTTTTCTTACTGATTTTATGATGTCTTTTTCATAACCACAATTCTTGCATTTATTCTTTTCACCACTATTTTCTTCTCCGCATTCGGGACATATCCATATTATCCCTTTTTGTATTTTCTCTTCTCTTTCAGATGTCCTAAGTTTTTGTTTTATAATTGGTTCATCTCTTAAAAGATAACACTGTCGGTAATAATAAGTTGCTTTTTCAAAGTCCTCTTTTTTAAAATAAATATCCCCCAATGAAAGATATGCAGCCCAATTTTGGGGATTTTTTTCAATTGCTTTTTCATATCTTTTAATACTTTCCTTTTCCTGTATATTTTCTTCTTTTCTTATATTGAAGTTTTCAATTCCTAATATAACAATGTATGCAAATGGAAGAAAAAATATTGAAAGAATTGATATCTTTATTACACCAACCAGAAATCCAAGAAAGCAGGAAAAAGAAAGAATTATAAGTTGTATTATATTAATTTCTCTTTCAGTCCATTTTTCAAATAGTAAAAAGTAAAATTCTATACCTAAAATTATAAATATAAAGCCCAATTTTAATCCTGAAAAATAACCACTACCCCAGTTAATTAACATTTTTCAAGTCCCGAAATTTCTATAATTTCATCTATTACTTTTTTTTCATTTTTAGCATCAATCAAAATTCCATCCTCTTTTTTAAACCATGTTATTTGTCTTTTTACAAATAATTTTGTTCTTTTTTTAATCATTAAAACCATTTCATCAAATGAAATTTCACCTTCTATATGTAAAATTATTTCTTTATACCCAATAGGACCTTTTTCAATCAATGTCTTTTTATAACCTTTTTCAAGAAGTTTTCTGACTTCTTCAATCCATCCATATTTTAACATTCTTTCTATCCTTTCTTCTATTTTTTTGTATATTTCCTCTTTTTCTTTTTTTAATATAAAGTAATAAACATTTCCAAGTTTTTCAAGGTAATATTCACCTTTTACTTTTTGCCACTCGCTCATTTTTTTCCCTGTTAGGTAATATATTTCAAGTGCCCTTATTATTCTTCTTTTATCTGATGGATGGATTTTAATCGCAATTTTATTATCAATTTCTTTTAATTTTTCATAAAGAGATGCTGTTTCTTCCTTATTTAATTTGTCTCTTATTTCCTTTTGTTTTTCTCCTGTATTTTCAGGTATAGAAAACAATCCTTTTGTTAATGACCTTAAATAAAGTCCGCTTCCCCCAACAATTATAGGTAATTTTCCCCTCTTTAAAATATCTTCAGTTTTAAAAAATGCTTCCTTATTAAATTGAAAAACATTAAAATCATTATTTAGTGAAACAATATCAATAAAATAGTGAGGGATATTTTTTTGCATCCATTCAGGTGGTTTATCAGTTCCTATTGTAATTTCCCGATAGATGAGACGACTATCCGCTGAAATAATTTCTCCATTAAATTTTTTTGCTAATTTAAAACCAATTTCTGTTTTACCTGTTGCTGTTGGTCCAGCAATTATAATTATTTTTTTACCCCTGTTTTTGTTTAGCATATAATAATTATAAATTAAGGGAGGAAAAATGGAAAAAGAGAAATTTATAGAAATGATGGAAAGATATAAACAAATTGAAATTATAAATCATTTTAATTCACTAAATAAAACAGAAAAAAAGGAATTTTTAAAGAAAATTGAAAATTTAAATATTGAGAAAACATTTTCTCTTTATGAAGAACTTGTAAAGAATAAAATCCCAAAAGACGAACTTGGTGAAATAACCCCTCCTGAAAACATATTAAAGCCATCTGAAAATCCTAAATTTACCCAATACTTAAAAGTAAAAGGGCATGAGAAATTAAAAAAAGGTGAAATTGCAATATGTATAGTTGCAGGTGGACAGGGAACTCGGCTTGGTTTTCCATATCCAAAAGGAATGTTTCCAATAACTCCCATAAAAAACAAAACACTTTTCCAACTTTTTACTGAAAAAGCAAGAAAGATTTCTGATAAATATAAAGTTGATATTCCACTTTTTTTCATGGTAAATCCTGAAAATAAAGTTCTAATTGAAAA
>DAOOVW010000002.1:12938-69189 GCA_035370465.1 bacterium
CAGAGAGAAATGCAGAGTTTTCTCTTAAAGTGATTGAAAAAAAAGACCCTGAAGAAAATGTAGGAATATTTGTAAATAAAAATGGAAAAAATGCAGTAATAGAATATATTGATTTCCCTGATGAGTTAAAAAAGAAAAAGGATAAAAACGGCAATTTAGTTTTTAATGCGGGAAGTATTGGTATTCACTATATATCTATTGATTTTATTGAAAAATTAAATAAAATTGGTTTTCCTCTTCCATATCATAAAGCAATAAAAAAAATAAATTCAATTTATGGAGAAGTTGAGGGAATTAAATTTGAGACATTTATTTTTGATGCAATTCCATTTGCAGAAAGAGTTTCATGTGTATTAACAGATAGAGAAGAAGAATTTGCTCCTTTGAAAAATAAAGAAGGAGTTGATTCTCCCGAAGAAGTAAAAAAAGCAATATCAAATCAGGGAAAAAAATATTTGAGATATGCAGGGATAAATGTCCCGGATGAAATATTAGTTGAAATCAGTCCGCTTTTTGCAATTGATAAAGAAGAAGTCAAAGAAAAAATACAAAAAATTAAAATAAACACAAAAGAAAAATTTATCTACCTTGAATAATTGTAAAAAGGGCAACTTTAAAAAATTAAAGGGTCTTACCTTTTTGTCCCGTCTGTTTTTCTATTTCAAGTAATTTTTTCCCATATTCAAAACCATCAATAACAGAAGGGTCATCACTCCTTATAGTCCTACTTTTAACTCTGTTTTTATTGTAAAAATCTCTCTCTTTAATAGTTTTTAAAAACCTGTTTTCAAAGTCGTCAAAACTTTCTCCATAAATGTGATATGAATCAGAAATATCTGTATATTGTCCTACTTCAACTTTTTCCCCTGTTTTTTCTGATATTTTATCTGCAATATATTTTTGTAGACATGTTAAACCAAAAATATTCATAAAAGCAGCCCTATATGCATCTCTTGAACGCCAATGACTGCTCATAATTAGATATTTTTTATTTTTAATATTTAAAATTCTACACCATATTCTTTGTAAACAAGGTGGGTCATAGGTAAAAACATCATAAAAAGGAATCCATGTAATTGCCTGCGCCCTTCTTGAATAATTACTTGTTGAAAGTTTTTCAATTATATATTCAATTTGATTTATTTTTTTATTATAATTTTCTTCTGGTAAATGGTAATTAAAAAGGCGGTCATGATATGTATATGTCCACTTATTTTCTTTTGGGTCTATCCAATGGTCATGAATTCCATTAACAACTTCCTGTCTATATTTTTCAAGGTCTTCAAAACCACCAGGGAAACCTAAATGAATTCTTGGTTCTGAAAATGGGTCTTTTATTACCATTATCATTGTACAATCTTTACTGGGTTGGTCATAATTCCTATCATATTCTGTTTTAATTTCAATTCCTTTTTCCCAAACAGCAAGAACACTTTTTTCCCATACAGAAGAAATATTTGCTCCCTCAATTTTTATAACAGGTACCATATTTTCTCCCATTTTATTCCTTATCTATTTAATGTCTTTTTACACAATAATTACCTAATCTTGTCCAGTATATCCACACACTCCTTCTCTTGGTGAATTAACGACTGGTAGAAAATTTTCATATCCACCTTCACATTCGTGTTTTTCAGCACATTTCTTACAAAAATACCCTTTATTAAGGTCAATACAGTAGGGACATACCAATGTTGCTTTTGCTCCACAAATACAACATGTTTTTGAAGGCATCTCATTTCTTGCTATTAACTTAATTTTTTTAATTTTTTCCTTATAATTTAATGAACTTATAACTTTTAAAGAAAGATGTGTAGTAGAACCAAAATCATATAAATAGATAAATTCTAATCCTGTAGATAAAATTTTGCCTACTTGAATATCCATATACAACTCTTTATGTTCTTCTGATGGTTCTATATCCATCCCATCTGAAAAAAATTCAAAATCCATAATTCTAAATAAACTTAAATGTCCACAACATTCAACCCAGATATTTCTTATAAAACTATCAAGGTCGGCAAGAGTGGAATTAAACGGAATTAAAATATGTAGCCAATAATCATATAAATGATGTCCTTCAATTATTAAATGAAATAGACATGGTTTTTGAGAAACTGGCGTTTCAATAAATCCCCTTTTTATCAAGCAGGTTTTAAGATGATTTGTCATTTCTTTTTTGCTATAAATTTTACCACATAAAAAACATTTTCCCTTTGATATTTCTCTTTTCATATTTTCCTCTTTTATAAAGAATTAATTTTTCTTAATAGAATATCAGGAGAATTTAATTTTAATATTCTTGTTGTATTATAACATACTAAAATAAAAAATATCATAAAATTTTTCTTTTTGAGCTTTTCAATTAAATTATCGTATGAATATTTATTGATAATATCAAAAAAGATATAATATTAAAATGGAAAAAAATGTAAAAGAAAAGATTGATGAACTTGTAAAATTGTTAAATTATTATAACTATAAATATTATGTTGAGAATAATCCAGTTGTAAGTGATTATGAATATGACCAACTTTATCATCAACTTATAGAACTTGAGAAAAAATATCCTCAATTTGTAAGACATGACTCTCCAACTCAACGAGTAGGCGGACAACCTCTAAAAGAATTTAAAACAATAGAACATAAAGTTCCAATGTTAAGCATTGATAATACATATTCAGCAGAAGAACTTATTGAATTTGATAAAAGAGTAAAAAAGATGGGAGAAGTTGAAGAAATTGATTATGTAGTTGAATTAAAATATGATGGTGTTGCTGTATCTTTGATTTATGAAAATGGAAAATTTGTTTTGGGAGCAAGTAGAGGTGATGGATATAGAGGTGATGATATAACAGAAAATTTAAAAACAGTTAAAACATTACCCTTACAAATTCCTTATAAAAAACCATTAGAAGTTAGGGGTGAAGTTTATATGAGGAAAGATGATTTTCAACGACTTAATGAAGAAAGAGAAAAAAGTGAAGAACCACTTTTTGCTAATCCAAGGAATGCTACTGCTGGTTCTTTAAAACTTCTTGACCCAAAGGAAGTTGCAAAAAGAAATTTGCAATTATTTGCATATCAGGGTATTTTAGAAAATGGGTATGAAACGCACTGGGATACAATGATGTTTTTAAAAAAAATTACATTCCCAGTAAGTCCTTATATGAAGCATGCAAAAAATATAGAAGAAGTAATTGACTATTGCAATGAGTGGCAGGATAAAAGATTTTCACTTCCTTATAATATTGACGGAATGGTAGTAAAAGTTAATTCTTTAAAATTACAAAAGAAACTTGGCACTACAACTAAAAGCCCAAGATGGGTTGTTGCATATAAATTTCCAGCAGAACAGGTTACTACTATATTAAAAGATGTTATTGTTCAGGTTGGTAGAACTGGCACACTCACTCCTGTTGCAATTTTAGAGCCAGTTCAAATAAGTGGAACAACTGTTTCAAGAGCAACTTTACATAATTTTGATGAAATAAAGAGATTGGGATTGAAAATAGGGGATAGAGTTTTTGTTGAGAAGGGGGGAGAAATAATTCCAAATATTGTTAAAGCAATTCCTGAATTAAGAGATGGAGATGAAAAAGATATCCCTGTTCCTACACATTGCCCTGTGTGTGGAAGTCCTGTTATTAAGGAAACAGGAGAAGTAGCAATAAGATGCCCAAATGTTAGATGTCTTGCACAGGTAAAAGAGAGAATAATCCATTTTGCATCAAAAAATGCTATGGATATAGAAGGACTTGGAGAAAAATGGGTTAACATTTTTGTTGATAATGGACTTCTTTCTGATTATGGAGATATTTATTACTTAAAATATGAAGATATTATAAAATTAGAGAGAATGGGGGATAGGTCAGTTAAAAATCTTTTAAAAGCAATAGAAGAAAGTAAAAGCAGACCATTTTCAAGATTGATTTTTGCATTAGGAATAAGACATATTGGTACTCATGCAAGTGAAATTTTAGCAGAAAATTTTTCTTCAATTGATGAACTTTCAAAAGGTACTGTTGACCAATTTTGTTCAATTCCAGAAATAGGACCTACTATGGCAGAAAGTATTGTTGAATTTTTTAAAAATAAAGAAAACTTAAAAGTTATAGAGAAGTTGAAAAAAGCAGGAGTAAAAACATCAAGGGAAAAAAAGGAGGTAGAAAAAAAGAATATTTTATCAGGACTTACTTTTGTAGTAACTGGAACATTAAAAAACTATACAAGAGATGAAATAACAAATTATATAAAAGAACTTGGCGGTAATGTCTCTTCATCTGTTTCAAGGAAAACTGATTATATTATTTATGGAGAAGAACCTGGCTCAAAATTACAAAAGGGACAAGAATTAAAAATAAAACTTTTAACTGAAGATGAATTTCAAGAATTAGTTAAAAACCTCCTTACAAAAAAATGATAAAAGATATTCCTATTTCTAAATTAAAAGATGAATTTTTATCATATCTTTATTTAGAAAAAAACCTTTCTGAAAATACAATTTCTTCATATAAAAATGATATAGAAAAATTTACTACCTTTTTAAGAGAAAAAAAATATAGATTAAAAGAAATTGATTTCTCAAAATTTACTGAATTTCTTTTACACCTGAAAAAAAAGAATTTATCTGTTTCATCAATTATAAGGATAATCTCATCAATCAGGAATTTTTATAAATTTCTATATGCAAGAGGAATTATAAATGACTATTTATTTATTGAAACACCAAAGTCAGAAAGGGACTTGCCAGAAGTTTTATCTAATGAGGAAATAGAAAAATTACTTTCTACAACAGAAAATTCAAAGAAATATAAAAGAAATATAGCAATCCTTGAACTTCTTTATGGGGCTGGTATTCGGGTCTCAGAACTTGTGAATTTAAAAATTGATGATATAAATTTTAATCAAAAATTTATGAGAATAAAAGGGAAAGGCAACAGAGAAAGAATTGCATTTCTTAATACAGTTGCTCTACAAAGAATTAATGATTATCTTCCTGAAAGACAACAAACTAAAAAAGGTAATCTTTCGCCATATCTTTTTGTTAATAATAGAGGAAATAAACTATCAAGACAGTTTATATGGAAAATAGTAAAAAAATATAGTTCACTTGCAAATTTGAATAAAAATATAAAACCACATACTCTTCGTCATTCTTTTGCAACACATTTACTTGAAAGTGGTCTGGATTTAAGAATTGTGCAAGAACTTTTAGGGCATAAAAATTTATCTACAACAGAAATTTATACTCATATTGATAGAAGACAAATAAAGAAAATATACAAAAAATATCATCCTCGTGCATAACCATATTGACAAATTTTTTTTATGATTTATTATATATAAAAAAGGTAACTATAAACATTAAAAAAATTATAAAAAGGAGGCAAAAGTGGCTGCATTAATTGGAGGTATTGTAGCGATTATTGTGGGAATTTTACTTGCAGGACCAGGACCTCTTGGGCAAGCAACTTTATGGTTTATTGGTGGTGGAATTGTTGTTTTTCTTGTATTGGGTGGAATAATAGCGATTGCTGCTGGAATAAGTGACATAAAAGATAAGATTGAAGAGGAAAAAGAAAAGAAAAAAGAAAAAGAGGAAAAGAAAGAGGAGGAGAAAAAAGAAGGAGAAATAGCATCTGGAAGTGAAGAGAAAAAAGAATAAGTATAAAATAGAAATATGCCCCGATTTGTTTTTTACAGATCGGGGCTTTTTTATAAGAATGTTCAGTTAATGTATTAGTTTAAAACAAAAGGTCAATATATAAAAAACATCACCTACACCAAAAAACTTAATAAATTTGTTATTTTGCATAACAAGTTTTTAGAGGATAAAAAAAGGCCGGGGTGGAAGATAAATTTTAATTACAAAGAACAAAACAAATAGAATAATAAAGAAAAAGTTCTTCCACATTGGGTTGGTTGTACTATTGCAATACAATATTTCGCACCAACCTTTTTGAAATAAGTAAGTATTTTACTTCATAAAGAAAAACAAAAAAATTACTATTTGAAAAAAGGAGATGAAATGAGTAAAAAGGAAATAAGAGAAAATTATTTAGAAAATGTTATTGGAAAATTAAAATCAGTTGAAAAACACCAGGTAAATAATTTCCGTAAAGCAGGAGAAATGATTGCAGATGCTTATCAACAAGATAAATTAGTGCATGTTTACGGTGGTGGTGGGCATACATGTTTAATGGTATGCGAAATGTTTTTTCGTGCAGGTGGTTTAGCAAATATTAATCCAATTATGGGACATGATATATCACCATTTTGCCAAGCATTAAAATATTTAGAAGTAGAACGAACAACAGGTTATGGTAGATGTTTAATAAAGTATTATAGAGTTCAAAAAGATGATATTCTTATTATTTTTCATAACATAGGAGCAAATCCAACAACAATAGATGCAGCAGACGAAGCAAAAATAATTGGTGCGAAAATTATTGCTGTTTCTTCAAATAACTGGCGAGAAAAATTACCAAAAAATCATCATATCAGGCATCCTAATAAAAAGCATCTTTTTGATTATGCTGACCTTTGTATTGACGATGAAAATCCCTATGGTGATGCTGATTATTATATTGAAGGATTTAATGTGCCAATAGGTCCAACATCCACAATAATTGATGCCTATATTGCACATAGAATTGTAATAGAAACAGTAAAGTCCCTTATTTCACGAAAAATAGAGCCACCTATTTTTCGCAGTGCAAATCTTCCAGAAGGTGATGAGTATAATTCTAAATTAATTGAAAGATATCGTAATAGAGTTAAGGATTTATAATTACAAAAAAATAAGGATAAAAAATGCAAAAAAATATAGAAAAAAATAAAAATAGTAAAACTCCTGCACAAAAATTTTTGGATTTAATTCGTAAAGATATTATAGAAATTCAAAATGATAAAGAGAGATTGATAGAAATGGCTGAAGAGATGTCAGATTCACTTTTAAAGGGAGGGAATATTTTTGCTCCACCTGTAAATAAAGCATGGACATCAGAATTTAGTGGAAGAGCAGGAGGATTGATGTGTCTTAAAGGAAAGGCAAATCACTCAAAGGATATAGCGTTTTTTGCATTACCTGACCCTCGCAATTGGGAGCCTCAAAAAGATAAAGTGCTAAAAACATTACTGAAAGGTAAAGCAAAACTTTTCGTAATAGGAAGAAAAGAAGATTTAGGAGATATAAAAATAAATAGGCAGTTCGCTGGTTTTACAGGTGGTGTTAGAGCAGATATAGGAATGTATAGATACAAAAACTTTAATCCTTTTGCTTCAACAAGAGAGTTTAAAATTTTTGTTAGAGGATGGATAACAACAGGTGAGATGATATGCGCATGTATTCGTAAAGGGAAAATGCCAATTATCTATATGAGTGTCTGGTTTGAAGGAGCAATACCTCGCAATAGTAGTTTTACATATACTGATTTTTCAAATTATTATGAACCATCTTTAACCAAACCAATTGTTCCTTTAGAAGTTTTTCATAAAAATCGTTATATTCCTCCTTTACCACCAGGATATGCTACTACTGAATTTCTCCAAATAGTAAAAATGTTAATTGATAAAATTGATAATCAAGCAGATCAAATTTCCAGAATAGGACAATGTCTTGCAGAAGCAAAACAAAAGGGAAAAAAAATTCATGTTGTTGCTGCTGGACATTGCTATCCAGGAATATTAGAATTACCAGATGATAATTCATATCCTTTAACATGGGGAGTTTCAAGAGCAGATTTAAAATATGCTGTTCCTTCTGATTTAAAAGATGGTGATGTAGCATTACATTTTGGTTATGGTCCAACAAGTATTTCTGATGCAAAAAAAATTCTGAAACGAGGAGTGAAACTAATTCATACATCTCCATATGGTCGGCGAATAGGTATACCAGAAAATGAAAATTTTTTATGGTTTGACCTCCCATGGAGACCTGGCGATGCTGTCATTGATATACCAGGATACAGTGTCCGTATGTTACCAAGTAGTAGTACTGCACACTCAATTGCTTATAATGCAATTCTTTGTGAAATGGCAGAAGTAATGGGATGGCAGTAATATATAGTAATTTAATATTAAGAAATTTTTAGATATTGTAATAAAACTAACTATTTTAATACTATATTAAATATTTTCCCTTTTACATATACTTTCTTTATAATTTCTTTGTTTTCAACCCACTTAGAAAATTTTTTATCGTTAATAATTTTTTCAAAAAGTTCTTTTTCATCTATTACTGTTGGAACATTTATTGTTCCCCTTAATTTTCCATTTATTTGAACAGGGACTGTAATTATATCTTCCTTTTCTGTTGTTTCTTTATATTCAGGCCATTTTTGATAATAAATAAATTCTTTTTCACCGTTTCTTTCCCATAATTCTTCGCTTATATGAGGGGCAAATGGCGAAATAATCTTTATAAAATTTTTCCATGTCTCTACAATTATTTTTTTAGAAGCACTTTTTTCTGATATTATTTTGCTGAAAAAATTTAAAAACTCCATTATTTTTGCAATTCCCGTATTGAAATGGAAATCATTTTCAATATCTTCTGTCACTCCTTTTATTGTTTTATTTATTGCAATTTCTACTTCATTGTTTTTTTCATTTTTCTCACCTTCATAATTTTTAATTTCATTGTTTATCCTCCAAACTCTGTTGATAAATCTCCAGCATCCTTCGATTCCTTTTTCACTCCATTCTAAGTCAAGTTCAGGAGGTGCAGCAAAAAGTATAAATAATCTTAAAGTATCAACTCCATATTTTTTAATAATATCTGTTGGGTCAACAACATTTCCTTTTGATTTTGACATTTTACTTCCATCTTTAACAACCATTCCCTGGCAGAGTAAATTTTCAAATGGTTCCTCAAAATTAATATATCCAATGTCTTTTAAAACCTTCACAAAAAATCTACTATAAAGAAGATGTAAAATAGCATGTTCTATCCCACCAATATATTGGTCTACCGGCATCCAGTAATTTACTTCCTCTTTATCAAATGGTTTATCTTCTATTTTTTCGGAAGCATATCTTAAAAAATACCAGGAAGAATCAACAAAAGTGTCCATTGTATCTGTTTCCCTTTCACTTTCTTGCCCACAAATAGGACACTTACATTTTACAAATTCAGGAATATTTTTTAGTGGTGATTCTCCCTTTCCCGTAATTTCAATATTTTCTGGTAATTTAACAGGAAGTTGTTCTTCTGGAACAGAAACAGTTCCACATTTTTTACAGTATATTATTGGAATTGGAGTTCCCCAGTATCTTTGTCTTGAAATACACCAGTCCCTTAATTTATAGTTTACTGTTTTTTTCCCTTTCCCTTTATTTTTAAGAAATTCTATTATTTTTTCTTTTGCTTTTTCACTTTCCTGTCCATCAAATGTTCCAGAATTAACCAATATCCCTTCTCCTTCATATGCATTTTCTAAATTTTCTGGTAAATTTTGCCAATCAGGGTTTTTTATAACAATTTTAATTGGGATATTATATTTTTTTGCGAACTCAAAATCTCTCTCATCATGAGCAGGTACTGCCATAATTGCTCCTGTTCCATATTCCATTAAAACATAATTTCCCAGCCAGATAGGAATTTTCTCTCCATTAACAGGGTTAATTCCATAAATTTCTGTATCAATTCCTTCTTTTTCTGTTTTTGAGGCATCAATAACTTTTATTCTCTGTTTCTTTGTTCTTTCTACAAAATTTTGTATTTCACTACTATTTTTTGATTTTTGAATTAATTTTTTAACCACAGGGTGAAAAGGAGAAACAACAAGGTAAGTGCAACCAAATAATGTGTCAGGTCTTGTTGTAAAAATAGTTAAATTTTCACCTAATTGAGGTATATCAAATTCAACTTCACCGCCAGTGCTTTTTCCTATCCAATTTTTCTGCATTGTAATTACTCTCTCAGGCCAGTTTTTTATCCCAGAAAAATCAAGCAATCTTTCAGCATAATCAGTAATCTTTATAAACCATTGTTCAAAATTTTTCTGTTCAACTAAACTACCACATCTCCAACATTTATCATCCACTACCTGTTCATTTGCAAGAACTGTCTGACATGATGGACACCAATTAGCAGGTGCCTGTTTTTTATATGCTAAATTTCTCTTAAAAAATTGGATAAAAAAATATTGATTCCATTTATAATATTCAGGAGAACATGTTATTACTTCTCTTTCCCAGCAGTATGAAATACCAAGTTTTTTCAATTGTTGTCTGATAGTATTAATATTTTTATATGTCCATTCCCATGGTTGAATTTTGTGTTTTATTGCAGCATTTTCAGCAGGTAGACCAAAAGCATCATATCCAATCGGATGCAATATATTAAATCCATTCATAACTTTATATCTTGCAACTACATCCCCAATTGTATAGTTTCTAACATGTCCCATATGAATCTGGGCAGAAGTGTATGGAAACATTTCAAGAATATAAAATTTTTTATTATCCTTTTGGAATTTTGCCTTAAATAAATTATTTTCTTCCCATTTTCTTTGCCATTTTTCCTCAATATTTTCATAGTCATATTTTTCCATATTTTTCTCCAATTCTCACTCACAGCATTTTGAAGTTTTTGTTTTGAATATTATGTATTATTTATATGTTAATAGAATATAACCCAAATTACTATTTTTTTCAATTTATTTTACATTTATTACATAAAAGGTATAATAAAAAAAATTTAAAGCCAAAAAAGGAGGGTATTGTGAAAATTGCAATTCAAATAGGACTCTTGCCGGGGAATACTCTTGAAGAAAAATTTTATAAAGCAAAAGAGATTGGATTTGAGGGTATTGAAGTATATGGAAGGGATTTACTTAATGATGAAAAAATTGTTGAGAAATATAAAAATTTGTCAAAGGAAATGGGTATCCAAATTTCTTCTATATGTGCCGGCTATAGAAAATTTCTTCTTGACCCAACACATGAGGAAAGACAACAATCAAGAAACGAAATAAAAAAATTGTTAGAATTTGGAAATTACCTTGGAGTTGTTGGGCTTATTCTTGTTCCAGTTTTTGGTTCACCTAAAATAACTGACCTATCTCCATACAAAAATGCATTTGAACTTGAAAAAGAACTTTTAATTTCTCAATTACCAGAATTAGTAGAAAAGGCAGAAAAAGAAAAATGTGCGCTTTTACTTGAACCACTTAATAGATATGAGACACATTTTATGAATCGTATTGAACAGGGAATTGAATTATGCAAAAGAATTAAAAGTGAATATTTAAAAACAATGGCTGATTTTTTTCATATGAGTATTGAAGAAGTTGATATAGCAAGGGCAATTAAAAAAGGTGGAAAACTTATTTCACATGTCCATTTAGCAGATAGTAATAGAATTTTGCCGGGGATGGGACATACTGACTTCAAAAAAGGGTTTAAGGCATTGAAGAAAATTGGATATGATAAATTCTTGGCACTTGAATGCGGAGTTCCTGAACCAAAAAAAGAAAATTTGGACAGATGTTTCCATTATTTAAAAAATATAATTGAAACTATATAAAAAAGGAGAAAAAAATGAAAAAATTAAAGGTTGGTATAATTGGGACTGGTGGTATTGCTCAGGTTTCTCATATTCCTAACTTTCAGAAAATTGAAGATGTAGAGGTTAGTGCAATTTCAGATATAAATAAGGAAAAATTAAATTATGTAGCAGAAAAATTTAATATCCCAAAAACATTTACAGACTGGGAGAAGATGCTTGAAGAAGATATTGATGCTGTTGTTATTTGTTCACCTAATTCTTTCCATTCAATTCAGTCAATTAAAGCAATGGAAAAAGGAAAACATGTTTTATGTGAAAAGCCAATATGTTTAAGTGTGGAAGAAGCAGAGAAAATTTTTGATACTGTTGATAAAACAGGAAAAGTTTTTATGGGCGCTTTCCCAAGAAGATTTTTAGGAGAAACAATTGTCTTGAAAAAAATGATTGATAATGGGGACTTTGGTGAGATTTATTATTTAAAAGCAAGTTATTTAAGAAGGAGAGGTATTCCTGGACTTGGAACATGGTTCACAAATAAAAAACTTGCTGGTGGTGGTCCTATGATGGATGTTGGGGTTCATGTGATTGATATGGTTCTTTATCTTGCTAATTTAACTGACCCGAAAATTATTATTGGGACAACATTTGAGAAATTTAAAGATAAAGCAGTAGATGGTGGTTGGCCTCCAATTGAAACAAGAAAAGGAGAAAAGGTAACTAATAAAATGGATGTAGAAGACCTATCTTGTGGTTTTGTTAAATTTTCAAATGGAGCAACACTTTTTGTAGAAGCAAGTTGGGCGGGAAATTCAGAAACGGGACTGAAAGCAAGTTTGTTTGGCACAAAAAATGGTGCACAATTGCCTGACCCTGAAAATAAAGAAAATCCGGTAAGAATATATTCTGAAATTGATGGAATTATTTCTGATATTACTCCTCAAATACCAATATTAGACCCATATCTTGAAGAGGCAAAACATTTTATTGAATGCATAAAAGAAAATAAATCCCCTATTACTAAAAAGGAAGAAATAATAAGTGTTGTTAAAATAATTGAAGGTATTTATAAGTCATCTGAAACAGGTAAGGCAATAATTTATTAAATATCAGATGGCTTTTTAACTTTTTATTAAACACAATTCTCTTCTTTTACTGAAAATTGTTTTTTTTTAAATGAAAAAAGGGATTGAAGAAAAAGTAATTAAAAAGAGTACTGGGGTTCCAATACTTATAAGAGAGGATATTGAGTATTTAGATAAAGGACATTCTGTTTTTCTTGCATATCACCAAGAAGTTGAAATTCATATAATAAAAGAAGGAAAAGGGTTTTATCTCATTCAAAATAAAAAATATATTTTTGATAAAAATACTGCAATAATTATTTATCCTGACCAGCAACATCTTCATAATATTTATCCACCTTATAGTATTAAAAAAATTTCTCTTTATTTCAATCCCGGCATTTTAAAAAAAATTAATTTTGACATAAATTCTTTACCACATTTAATAAAAATACCTGGTAAAAACATAGCAAAAATTCAATTAGTTGTTGATTTGATGAAAAATGAAATATCTGAGAAGAAAAAATTTTGCGAAGATACAACATATTCTTTACTCAATTTTATTCTTAATTTATTGAAAAGGTGGAAATACGAAAAAGAAATTCCTTATAAGCAAGCAGATCCACTAATTGATAAATTAATAGAATATTTAAATGAAAATTATTATAAGGATATTGACATTTTACATCTTTCAAAAATATTTTATAAGTCAGAAAGTTATCTTTCACACATATTTAAGAAATTTACAGGTATAGGAATAAAAGAATATATTATTCAAAAAAGAATTCTTGAATCAAAAAAAATTCTTGAAAATCAAAATGACATTAAAATTACAAAAGTTGGAGAGAAAGTTGGTTTTTCTTCATTTCCACTTTTCTATCGTGCTTTTAAAAAAATAACAGGTATCTCTCCTTCTTCATATAGGGACATTTTTTTAAAAGCAGAAAATAATATAAAGACAGCAGAAAATATAATTTAATTTTAATTCTTTTAATGTATAATTAACTTACTGAGGGAAAAAATGGAGAAAAAATTTAGTTGGTATGTAAGTGGTTGTCATGAAGCATATGCTTATCTTTCTGGATTAAAACTTGATGAAATTTATAAAGATTATTTTTCTTGTGCAAAAGCATTTGAGGTAGGTAGAAAAAAAATTAAAGAAATATTTGGGGAGCAGGTAGTAGTTGGTTCTCCTTCCTGTGCTCCAATTTCTTATGGTCATATAATATGTTTGGGAGTTCCTGTAAGTTTTCCAGAGGACTCGGAACCAGGTGTAAGGCCAATTTATAAAAATATTGATGAAGGTATTGACGCATTAAAAAAAGATGTTGATTTTAGCAAAAATGAATTATTTAAACATTATTTAGGTATGTGGGAATATTTAAAAAATAAGTTTCCTGATGAAAAAGTTTATTTTTCTGGATTTGGATGGGAAGGTCCAATAACAACAGCAGTTCTTTTAAGAGGAACTGATTTTTATATGGATATTTTTGATTGTCCAGAAAAAGTCAAAAATTTTCTTTCTCTTGTAACAGAGAGTGTTATAAAATTCGTTTATTTCACAAGAAACATAAATAATGAGCCACCAATAAATTCTGAAAGTAGTGGGTTAGCCGATGACCTTTCAAGTTTAATTTCCCCTTCTTTATGGGATGAATTTGTAATTCCTTATTGGGAAAGATATTATAGTGGTTTAACCACTGGAAAAAGAACAATACATGTTGAAAACTTAAAACCAGAGCATCTTCCTTACCTTAAAAAAGTAAATATCTCTTATTATGACCCTTCTGTATCTCCTGCTTTAAGTCCAAAAATAATAAAAGAAAAAATAGATATACCATTTGAATGGCGACTCCCTTCATTTCAATTAAGAGATATGAAAAAAGGAGATGTAAGAAAATGGATTTATGAAATGATAAAGGAAGGGGCAGATACATTATTTCATATTATAGGGAAAGAATGTTGTTTAGGTAATAATCCTGATAAAGTAAAGGAATTCATTAAAACATGTAAAGAAATAGAAAAAGGAGAAGATTATGGGAAAATTAGCAATTGAAGGTGGAAAGCCGGTAAGAGAAAAACCAATGCCAGGAAGAATTATGTTTGGTGAAGAGGAAAAAAAGGTAGTTATGGAACTTATTGAAGGTGGGATAAAAGGAACAACAGAAAAATTTCTTGATAGATATGCAGGAGAAAATGTTAATAAATATGAAGAAGAATTTGCAAAATTTTTTGGTATGAAATTTGCAACAGCAGTAAGTTCAGGAACAGCAGCAGTTCATTCTGCAATCGCGTCTCTTGATTTAGAGCCAGGAAGTGAAATTATAACAAGTCCAATAACAGATCCTGGAACAGTCATGCCTATTTTATTTCAAGGGCTTATACCTATTTTTGCTGATGTTGATTTTGATACATTGAACATAACATCTGAAACAATTGAAAAAGTTATTACAAAAAAAACAAAGGGTATAATTCCAGTTCATTTAGCAGGAGTTCCATGCCAGATAGACAAAATAATGAAGTTAGGTAAAAAATATAAATTGAAAGTTATTGAAGATTGTGCACAAGCACATTTTTCAATTTATAAAAATAAATATGTAGGGACTTTTGGTGATATAGGTGTTTTTTCTTTAATGAGTGGAAAACATATGACAAGTGGAGGACAGGGTGGGATGGTTATAACTAACAATGAAAAATATTATTGGAATGCAAAAAGGTTTGCTGATAGAGGAAAACCATTTGGGATAAAAAATCCAAAAGGAAATATTTCTATTGGTTTAAATTATAGAATGACAGAATTAGAAGGTGCCATTGGGAGGGTCCAGTTAAAAAAGATAAAGGTAGTTGCAGAAAAACGATACAAAATAGTTGAGAAATTAAGAGATGGTTTTTCATCTTTCAAAACATTTTCTTTATGGAAAAAGCCCGATGAAAGCAAACCAAATTATTGGTTTTGCTTTGTTTGTGTTGATGATAAAAAATTAAAAGTTGATAAATGGAAAACAGCAGAAGCACTAAGAGCAGAGGGTATGCCAGTAGGTGCTCATTATGTTATTCCCATGTACGAAAATCCATTTATTAAAAATAGGAAAACATTTGGGAATAGCAGTTATCCGTTTAATCCATTTAATCCAAATATTAAGTATAAATGTCCTGTTGCAGAAAAAACATTAAATTCACATATAACTTTATACATACATGAATGTTTTACAGATAAAGAAATTGAAGATATATTAAAGGCATTTGATAAAGTTGAAAGTGCCTATCTAAAATAGGAGGAAAAAATGATATTTCACATGTTTAGAGTTGATTATCCTGATAATTGGGATAAATTAAAAGAATTAAATTTAGAAAAATTGGCAAAAATTAAGAAAGAGTTATACAAAGTAGATATTGAGTGGGTTGTTGGTTCATTTGGAACATTTCCTGGACAGGGATATATGGTAAGTTTTAATACACCATATTTTGAGAAGTATCCTGGACTTGGTGATTTTGATTATATAAGAGAATATCTCCCTTACGCAAAAAAATATGGAATAAAATTGGTATCTTATTTAAATCTTCACTGGTTTTCTTATGAATTTGCTTCAAAACATTATGATTGGCAACAAATAACTTATGATGGGAAAATTTATGGGGAAAAATATCCTTTATATGGAAATGGAACTACATTTTGTATAAACTCTCCTTTTAGGGAATGGGCGTTAAAGATGATGGAAGAAGTTATGAAAACAGGAATAGATGGTGTTTTTCTTGATGGTCCTGGAATTTTTCCTGAAAGTTGTTATTGCGAGTATTGTAGAAAAAAATTTAAAGAAGAAACCGGCCATGACTTACCTGAATGGGAAAATTGGTCTGACCCCATCTGGAAGGAATTTTTACTTTTTAGAAAAAAGTCGTTTTTAAAGTTTATGGAAGATGCAAAGAAAGTTGTAAAAAGAATAAACAAAGATGGGATTATTTTTATAAATTCTTCACATCTTCCTGAATGGGGAATTCCAAGATATATTGGGGAACTTGAACAATATCAGGATTTTAACCTCTCTGAGGCATTTTATCATTTAGGGAGTGTTAGAGATTACTTTTTTTATTATTTTGTTGCAAAATACCTAAAAGTGAGTGAAAAACCATCTTCTGCTGCAATGCATCATGCTGCTGGTATCTGGCATTGGATACCTCTTTATCCCCAAGAAGTAAAAATGAGTATAAGTCAAAATTTATGTGTTAAAAATTGTTTATGGACTGCTGTTTTAAATGGAAATGATATTGAAAATCCAGAGTACTGGCAACCAATAAAAGAAGTAATGGAAAAAGTTGAGGATAAAAAGGAAATTTTTGATAAAGGCAAAACTTATGCACCAGTTGGATTATATGTTTCTTCTTCCACCGTTTATTTTTATATTTCAGAAATTAAAGGAATATACACAGAAGAAGAAAAGGTAAAAGAAGAAAATCTTGTTTTAAAAAGAGAGAAAGAAGTTAAGAAAGATAAGAAACATAAATGTGATGATATAACATATAAAGAATTGAGTGGATTTTTTGAAGTACTTGTTCGTTCCCATATACCATTTAAAATAATAAATGAGAATATCCTTGAAGAAAATCTCAAAAAATTAGATGTTTTAATTTTACCAAATACTACCTGTCTTTCAGAAAAAGAAATTTCTTTAATTAATGATTTTGTGAAGAAAGGCGGAAAATTAATAATGAGTTTTGAAAGTGGATGGTATGATGAATATGGAAACAAAAGAGAAAAAAATCCATTTATTGATTTTGAAATAGAAGATAATTTTCCTTTAAGAAACGCAGAGCAATATTGTATATTTGAGGTAGAAACAGGAAAATATAAAAAAGGAAGATTAGTTCCAAGACCTTCTTATTCATTAAAGATAAAAACAAAAGAGAAAGTAATTCTCTCATTTATAAAACCATCAAAAGGGACATATTCCTATTGTATAGAGAAGTCAGATTATCCAGCAATTATTAAAAAAATCGAAGGGAAAGGAAAGATAATTTATTTTTCTAATCTTCCTGGAGAATTTTATAATTCATTTCATCCTCTTGAATGGGAAAATATAATAAGTGAAATAATAAAAGAGAAAATTGAATTTGAAATAAAAGTTGATGCTCCTTCAACTACAATAACTGAATTTTATAAAGATAGTGATAACTGGATAATACATATTGTTAATTCAACAGGTGATATGAAAAGACCTGTTTCAGAAATTATTCCTGTTGATGTAAAAATAGAAATAAAAGGTAAATTTGAACTTTCTGAAAGAGTTTTTGAAGATGGAAATTTAAAAATTGAAAAGGAAAAAGACAAAACAAATATAACACTTGAAGGCATTTCTCTTTATGAAATTATTTATTTAAGGAGAGCAGAATGAAAGTATATATAATGACTGATTTAGAAGGAGTTGCAGGAGTAGTTGATTTTGAAAGTCAAACATATAACACAGGAAAGTATTATGAAATAGCAAAAGGACTATTAACAGAAGAAGTAAATTCCTGTTGTGATGGATTAGTAGAGGTAGGGGTTGATGAAATTTTTGTTAGTGATGGTCATGGGTCTGGGGGAATATTGCCTGAAAAAATACACCGAGAGGCAAAACTTTTACATGGAAGACCTCTTCCGAAATTTTGGGAAATTGATAAAAAATGGGATTGTATTTTTCTACTATCTCACCATAGTATGCATGGAACCAAAAATGGAAATTTAAATCATACATATTCAAGCAGGTCAATAGTAAAAATGGAATTAAATGGAGAAAAAATAGGAGAAATAGGAATTGGAGTATATCTTGCTGGTTGGTTTAATATACCGGTGGTTTTTATCAGTGGAGATGAAGCAGCATGTGAAGAGGCAGGAAAATATGTTCCTAATATAGAAAAAGCAATTGTAAAGTGGGGAATTACCAGAACTTCTGCAATTTCACTTTCTCCAATAAAAGCAAGAGAAATAATAAAAGAAAAAGCAAAAAAGGCAATAGAAAAAATTGATAAAATAAAACCAGTAAAATTTGAGGGAGAATGTGAACTTCTTATTGAATTTATTTCTACTTCTGATGCTTTTGGTTTTGTGAAAAGACCTTTTTTTGAAAAAGTTAATGAAACAACAGTAAAAGTTAAAGGTAAAAACTTTCTTGAACTTTTTGAAAGGTATTTTTATTAAGTGGATATAAAAATGTAATAAAGACAAATGGAAAAATGAAATTAGATTAATTAGAAATAGAAAGCTATCTTACAACACTTATAATAATAGAGAATTGAATCAGTGATAAAAATTCCAGATGAGATGATACGATAAAAGTCAAAAAGTGGTGAATACTCTGGGATAAGTAGTAAAATAAAAAGAAATCCTGGAGTAGATAGGTTATAAGTGAATTTTTCCTTGGGGCGAAAAAAAGGACCTCGTAAAGGAGATTAACAGGCACCTATAACTGAATATTCACTACAGGATATTAGAGCCTGAATAGGAGGATGGTGTTCACCAAGATATATCTCTACTCCGAAGGATAACAAAAAATGCAGGACAGAATGGGAAGATATATCGGAGTGGATTTGCATAAGAGGAGTTTTGCAGTATGTTATAGAAGTAAGGCAGGGGAGATAGAAGAGAAAGAGTATAGTATGACGGAGGCAGGGATAGAGGAATTCAAAAAGAGGATAAAGAAGACAGATGAAGTAGGTGTAGAAGCGACGAGGAATACAGGATATTTTATAGGAGAGATAGAGAATAGTGTAGGTAGTATAAAAGTAATAAATCCGACACAATTTAAAATAATAGCCAACTCAGTAAAAAAAACAGACAAAATATCTGCCAAGACAATAGCGAAGTATTTAAGTAAGGGGTTAATTCCGGAGGTAAGGATGAGAAGCAAAGAGCAGATGGAGACACTGGGTTTAATAGGGACGAGGGACAAATTGGTGAAATTAAGAACATCATTGAAGAACAAGATACACAATATATTAAATGCTAATGGGATAATCACCAAGAAAGAGATGTTCAGTTCAGATAAAGGGTTGGATAAGATATTAGAGATAGATTTAGATGAAGGATATTTATTTGAATTAAGATTGATAGTAGAACAGCTACATCATTTAAACGAGACAATAAAGACCATAGACAAGGAATTAGCCAAGAGAGGGAAGAAAATGAAGGGGTTTAAGAATATAACATCAATGACAGGAATAAGTAATACATCAGGGACAATTTTATTAAGTGTGATAGGAGAGAAAAATGATTTTGAAAGAGATAAGAAGTTATCAGCATTTTTATGGTTAGTTCCGATGGTATATGCATCAGGGGATACAGTTCGCTATGGTATGATAACTAAAATGGGTAATAAGATAGGGAGAACAACAGTGGTACAATCAACATTGGTAGCAATAAAATATAATGAGTATTTAAGGAATTTTTATTTAAGGTTGAAAGCGAAGAAAGGGAGTGGTAAAGCAATAATAGCAACAGCAAGGAAGTATTTAACAATAATTTATAAAACACTGAGATATAATTTAGTTTTTGAGGATATTAATCATTTTAAGTTAGCAGAAAGTAGTTAAAAAATAACTTGTTGGAGTAGAGTTTTTTGACTCTTAACATAGGAAGATAAGATGGAATGGTGGAAAAAAGAACCTTTAAGAGTAATTGAAATTGCACATGGATATGAAATTAATGAAAAAATGAAGGTGTTAAAAGAATTGAATGCAAATATGGAGCACCTTACAAGATACAATGCTTCGGAGTTGTTTCCATCAGAAGAATTTAGTCTTCATAGTGGAATTTTATTAAAACCTGATGATTTTGATAAATACTTAAAAGAAGCACATACAATTGGAGTAAAAGTAGTATTTTATTATAATGTTCATGCTGTAAATATTCAATATGCTAAAAAACGGCCTGATTGGCAACAGATTTGTGAAGATGGAAAGGCAATTGATAATGTATATGAAACATATTCTTCTTTTTGTGTGAATAGTGGTTGGAGAAATGAAGTATTTGAAATGTTAAAGAAAATTTGTAAATTTGGATTTGATGGAATTTTTTATGATGGTCCGATATTTTTTGCTAATACTTGTTATTGCGAGAGTTGTAAAAGATTATTTAAGGGAAAATATGGTTATCAATTGCCACAAAAGACATCCTTAAGTAAAGATAGAGAAAATTCTCAATGGAAAGATATAATTGAATTCCAGTCAGATGCTATTGAGAGATTTTTAGAAGATTCAAATAATGTAATAAAAAGTGTAAATCCATCAGTTCTTTTCTATATGAACTGCAATACTCTTGCTCCAACATGGCCAACAGGAAGGAATAATAGAAAAATAATAAGAAAAACAGATATTCTTGGTGCAGAAGGCGGATTTTTATATTATGGGTTAAATGAACCAATTTATAAACCAGGTGCAACTGCAAAATTTCTAAATTCTCAGGCATATGGAAAACCAGCAGTAGTATTTTGTGCAGGGAAACAATGTCCCTGGAATTTTTCTATTTTACCAAAAGGAGAAATTACACTTTTTTATACTCAAACAATAACTCATGGAGCAAATGTCTGGCTTGCTTTATGTGTAGATGAAGATGTAAGAAAATATAAACAACAGGTAAATATAATAAAAAGATTTAATAAATTTATAAAAGAAAATCCATCCCCATTTATTGATAATACAAGTTCATGTGCAAAAACACTTTTAATTTTTCCTCAAAGGAGTTTAGATTTTTATGAGGGTTCATCAGTTCCATTAACTGATTTTACTAAAGAAATAAAAGGAGAAAAAGCAGGGAATTTAATTGAGGAATTTTATGGCTTTTATGATTCTCTTGTTAGAGTCCATATTCCATTTGATGTTAGTGATGAGGAAGGGATTTTAAATATTGAAAACGATAAATATGACCTTATAATTTTTCCTAATGCTGTATCTCTGGCTGATAAAGAAGTTGAAAAAATAGAAGGTTTTGTAAAAGATGGCGGTAATATAATATCTTCATTTGAAACATCCTCACATAATTATGGTAAGAGATTAGAAAAATTTAAACTTGGCAAAATTTTAGGTATAGATGACATTGGTAAGATATTTGGTCCATTAAGGTGGGATTCTATTTTTATAGATGGAAAAATTATTTTCTCTCCCGAATATGGAATTGAAATAAAAACAAAAGGGAAAATAATTTCTTATTTTGCAAAGCCCTTACCTGGCTCTTATTCAAAAAGACCAGAAATTTCAGAAATTCCATTTATAGTTGAAAATAAATATGGGAAAGGTAAATCAATTTATTTTGCAGGAACAATTGGCTCTTCAATATATAAATATCATTTTCCTGAATATTATAAACTCCTTTCAAGTTTTTATAATTCATTAAGTAGAAAAATTTTAGAAATAGAAAATGCACCAACTTCTTTGGAAATTTCAATAAGAGAGAATGAAAAGTTTTATTATATCTACTTTATAAATTTCACATCTGAAATGAAAAGACCAATAGAGGAAATAATGCCTATAAGAGATATAAAAGTTAAATTTTTTACAAATTCAAAAATTGGAGATGTTTATTCTTTATGGAATAAAGAAAAACTTACTTTTAAAAAAGCAAAAGGAAAGATAATTTTTAATATACCAATAATTAAAGAATATGAAATAATTAGGGTAAAAAAGGAGGAAAAATGATTGATTTTCATACACATATTGGTAAATGTTTTTATGGAAGGAAAATACTTACTGGGAAAAAATTAGTTAAGAAAATGGATGAATTAGGAATTGAGAAGTCGGTTATATTGCCTATTGAAAATCCAGAAGAAACGCAATGGTATTCTACAACTGATTATATTTTAAGGGTCTCTAAAAGATATAAGGAAAGATTAATTCCTTTTTGTAATGTTGACCCAAGGAGAGGAATGAATAATGGAGAAGACCCATATATTGGAAAAATGATTGAAGAATATGTAAAAAAGGGATGTAATGGATTTGGAGAAGTTCTTGCAAATTTGGAGTTTAATGACAAAAGGATGAAGTATATTTATAGAATTTGTGGTGAGTTAAAACTACCAGTTCTTTTTCATTTAGGTGGAGTTCCAGGGAAGTCAACAATTGGTTTAACTGATAAACTTGGACTACCATTTATGGAAGAAGTGTTAAGTGAATTTCCAGAAACACTTTTTATTGCACATGGTCCTGGCTGGTGGGCAGAAATTTCCTCAGATGTAAAAGAAAAAGATAGAGATGGATATCCAAAAGGAAAAATTGAGAAAGCAGGAAAGGTCTGCTATTTACTTGAAAATTATCCCAATATCTATGCTGACTTATCTGCTGGCAGTGCATATAATGCATTAACGAGAGATAATGACTTTGGAATTGAGTTTTTAAAAAAACATTATAGAAAACTTCTATTTGCAACTGATTATCTATCTGTTGGTCAGGAACTTGAAATTGTAGATTATATGAAAAATGTGAAAATTCCAGAAGAAATTAAAAAAATGGTCACAAAAGAAAATGCAAAAAAGATTTTGAAAATGGAGGGATGAAATGGAAAAATTGGCAATTTTGGGAGGAGAGAAAGCAGTAAAAAATGAGAATGAAGAAATTTTTAAATGGCCCATAGTTAATAAAGAAATGGAAGATAAGGTATTAGATGTTTTAAGGGCAGGAAAAATGTCAGAAACAGATATAACAATGGAATTTGAAAAAGAATATGCAAATTGGTATGGGATGAAATATGCATTAGGGACAAATAATGGAACTGCTGCTTTACATTGTGCATTTTATGGAATTAGGATTGGTCCAGGAGATGAGGTTATATGTCCATCAGTTACCTATTGGGCTTCATGTATACCTGTCTTATCACTTGGAGGAACAGTTGTTTTTGCAGATATTGACCCGGAAACATTAAGCGTTGACCCTGATGATATAGAAAGAAAAATTAGTGAGAAAACAAAATGTATAATTGTTGTTCATTATTGTGGGTATCCAGCAGATATGGATAGAATTATGAAAATAGCAGAGAAATATAAATTAAAAGTTGTTGAAGATTGTTCTCACTCACATGGTTCCTTATATAAAGGGAAATTAACAGGGACATTTGGTGATGTATCTGCTTTTTCAATAATGAGTGGAAAGGCATTTGCAGTTGGAGAAGGTGGGATAATGCTAACAAATAACAGAGAAATTTATGAAAGAGGGATTGTTTTTGGACATTATGAAAGACATAATGAATTAACAATTGACTATTTAAAAGATGGAGCAGGGCTTCCGTGGGGTGGTTATAAATATAGGATGCATCAGATGTCATCAGCGGTTGGTCTTGTTCAAATAAAAAAATATAAAAAGGAGATGGAAGAAATAGATAAAGCAATGAATTATTTTTGGGATTTACTTGAAGGAGTTGCTGGTATCAGAGCATTAAGACCGCTAAAAAATTCCTCTCTTACGATGGGTGGTTGGTATTCTGCAAAGGGAAAATATTATAGTGAAGAATTAGGTGGGTTATCTATTACAAAATTTTGTGAAGCAGCGAGAGCCGAAGGAGTACCTTTAAGTCCTGGATGTAATAAACCATTACATACTCATCCTGTTTTTCAAAACATAGATATTTATAATGAAGGTAAACCAACAATAATATCAAAAGCAGCAAGAGATGTAAGAAAATTATATAAATCACTGCCTATATCAGAAGGTATAAATAAAAAAGTATTTTCAGTTCCATGGTTTAAAAAATTTGTACCTGAAATTATTGAACAATATGCTTATGGAATAAAAAAAGTTGTAAGTAATTATAAGGAATTGTTGAAATATGATGAAGGGGACCCGGAAGAAATTGGTGGATGGAGTTTAACATTCCATAGGTAATTTATAATACAAGTTGAAAAAACACAAATAAAAAAGGAAAAAGTAGCAGGATAAGAAGATAAAAAATAAGTCATTAGGATGTTGTTATGGAGTGCTTGCTACTGAAATATAAGATGCTTAGGTAGTGTCAAAAATAGATGAAAAAGAGATGAAAGAGAAAAAACACTCTTCAAATCCCCCTCAATCCCCGTTGTGCCTATTGAAATACATTACAGCACCAACTCTGTGTGCTAAACTTTGCAACTTTAGTCAGTTTACTAAAGGGGGAAGTAATGAGGGAAATACTCCTTCCCTTTATAAGGGAAGGAGGGCTCGCCCGTAGGGCTATGCCCGAGGGGATGGATTTCAACTTTTCACATTTCACCTGTCTTTGTGAGAAAATGTAAGGTGAATTTGGGGAGATAATTTTGGCAATACCCAAATAAAAAGCAGGAGAGAAAAAATGAAAATATATATAATGACTGATTTGGAAGGAGTTGCAGGAGTACTTGATTTTGATAATTGGTGTAGTCCTGAAAGTAGATATTATGAGGTAGCAAAAGAGTTTCTAACAATGGAAGTAAATTCAGCAGTTGAAGGATTTTTTGAAGGAGGAATAAAAGAAATAGTTGTTGCTGATGGGCATGGTCCAGGTGGAATAAATCCAAAACTTCTTGATAAAAGAGTAAAACTTTTAAGAGGATGGCAAAAGTGGCCATTATTATTGGATAAGTCGTATGATTTTGTTGCTTTTGTGGGACAACATGCTAAATCAAGAACAGAATTTGCTCATATAGCACATACACAAAGTTTTTCATATTTTGAAATGAGAATAAATGATATAGCAATTGGAGAATTTGGGCAATTTTCTATGTGTGCAAGTGAATTGGGAGTAAGGACAATATTTGCATCAGGAGATAAAGCATTATGTAAAGAAGCAGAAGAACTTATTCCTGGAATTGTGACTATCACTGTAAAAGAAGGAACTACACCAGGAAAAGGTGATGAGTGTCCAAGAGAAGCATATCGCAGAAGAAATAATGCTGCTATTCATTTACATTCAGAGAAAGCAAGAGAATTAATAAAAAAAACAGCGTATAAAGCAATAAAAAAAGCAATTGAATATCCGGACTGGGGAATTATTCCGTTAAAAGCCCCTTTTAAAAGAGTTGTTATATTTAGACCAGACCAAGATTTTGGTAAAAGAATATCAATAGAGGAACATTCAAGTAGTGTTATAGAGGTAATGAACATGCCTTATAACCCAAAAAACTATGATGAAATTTAATAAAATAAATGGAATATTTTGAAAAAATATTAGAAAACGCTTTATTTTTATTAATAGTAATAAATCCTGTAAGTAAAATTTTAATAATAAATTCATTAATAGACGAAGGAAAACAATTTATAAAAAATATTTCAGTTAAGTCATCTTATACAGGACTGATAATTCTTATAATTTTTGCAGTTGGAGGTAATTTTATTTTAAGAAATATTTTTAGAATAAACATTTATTCCCTTCAAATAGCAGGGGGAATTATACTTTTTCTCTTTGGACTAAATGCCTTATTAAAAGGGGGATTTGGAATAGATGAGACAAAAGATACAGAAGAAATTGCAATGATTACTCTTGCTTCAATGATAGCAGGACCAGGGACAATAACTGCAACTATTTCTTTATCTGCTGTTTATGGAGTAATTTCAGTATGTATTTCAATTATTCTGGCTGTCTTTATAAATTTTATTTTGATGATATATTCAATTGAAATAGGAAAGTTATTAGGAAAAAATTTATTAGGTCCACTTGTAAGATTAACTGGTTTTTTTATCTCAAGTATTGGAATGAATATGGCTTTTACTGGAATTAAGGAATTTTTAAAATAAAAAGAAGCATCAAAACTTTTGAAAGGAGATTAAAATGGAAGAATTATTATGTGGTATAAGTAAAGTAGATATAACTCCACCGGTTGGATATTATCTTCAAGGTCATTCAGGTAGAAATAAGCCATCTAAAAAAGTCCATGACCCTTTATATTTAAAATTAGTTTGTCTTTCCGATAAGAAAACGACATTATATATTTTAAGTTCAGACCTTATTGGTTTTTCTGAAGAATTCGTCCATAATACAAGGGAAGAATTAAAAAATAAGTTAAAAATATCTCCTGAAAATTTTCTTTTTACTTCATCTCATACACATACAGGGCCATTTATTGAAAGCACTTATGGGGGTAAAGATAAAGTTGACCCTGACTACTTAAAAATTTTGCAGAAAAAAATAGTCGGTGCTGCCATTGAATCAAGAGGAAATATGGAAAAAGTAAATGTAAGGGTAGGAAAAGGCAAGGTTAATATTGGCATTGTTAACAGAAGGAAAAAAACAAAAAAAGGTGTATATATGATGCCAAATTTTGAAGGTCCAATTGATGAAGATGTCTCAGTAATAAAATTTGAGAAAAAAGATGGAACTTCAAAAGTAATTTTATTTAACTATACATGTCATCCAACAACTTTATCAACTAAAATATATGAAATTTCTGCAGATTATCCAGGTGTAGCACAAAGGGAAATTGAAAAATCTTATTCGGGCTGTCTTGCTATGTTCACAAATGGATGTTGTGGAGATGTCAGACCTGCTCTTGTTGAAAATGGTCAATTTATAGGGGGAAATTTTGAAGATATTGAAAGAATGGGAAAAATTTTATTTGGAGAGGTTATAAAAGTTAGCGAAAAAAGTATATCACTAAAAGAGGTTAAATTGAATAGTAAAATTGTTAACTTTAAATTTCAACTTGAAGATAAATTAATACCTAAAAATATAAAACATCTTGAAGAGATTGTTCAAAGTTATAAAAAACAATTTTCATATTTTGGACCTGATATAATAGAGGAGTGGAAAGAAGATATGAGAGGAAGAATTGAAAAGGGAGAAAAATTAAATAATTACATTGAAGGTTATTTACAATTTATCAAAATTGGGGATATTTTTATTTTAGGATTACCAGGAGAAATTATGGTAGAAATAGGAATTAAATTGAAAGAAAAAATAGGGAAAAATCTTATTATATTTGGCTATTCAAATGGGCTAATAGGTTATGTTCCAACTGCAAATGGAATAAAAGAAGGTGGATATGAAGCAGGGTCTTTCCTTTATCATAAATATCCAGCACCTTATTCAGAAAAAATGGAGAGCGATTTAATAAATGAAGTAATAAATCAGTTTAAGAAATTTTGAAAATTCAGATAATATTATCCAATTACAATAGTTAAAAATATAAGTGCATAGAATGGAAAGAAAGGGCATTGCTTTTCTGCAAAAAAAACATAATAAATTGTTTGGGAAAAATAAGTCATATCTTATAAAAGTGCCATTAAGAATATCCCCTCTTGGTGCTCATATTGACCATCAATTAGGAATTGTTTCCGGGATGACTATTGATAAATATATATTTTTTTTATTTAGCAAAAACAATAGTAAGAATGTTAAAATTTATAGTGAAAATTATAATGACTTTGTTGAATTTTCAATAAATAAAAATTTTAAAAAAGAAAATAGATGGTCCGATTATATAAAAGGTGCTGCTCATATTCTTAAAGAAAAATTTAGAATCAAAAACGGTATAAATGGAGTTGTTTATGGAGAAATATCAACAGGTGGTTTAAGTTCCTCCGCTGCAACCGGGATTTCTTATCTTCTTGCACTTGAAAAAGTTAATGAAATTGTAGTTGATAAAACAGAAAATATCTCATTGATGCAAAAAATAGAAAATGAATTTATCGGATTAAATAATGGAATTTTAGACCAATCAGTTATACTATTAAATTCCTTACATCCGCAATCTCTAATTTTTATTGACTGCAAATCTGGAAAATATAGGAATGTAATTCCAAAGAAGAAATTTGACTTTCAAATACTTATTGTCCACTCAGGGGTTAATAGAACCCTTTTAAATACAAACTATAATGAAAGAGTTAGTGAGTGTGAAGAAGCAGGAAAAATACTTTTAAAATTTGCAGGTAAAAAAATAAAAAAAAATATAAAATTAAGGGATGTTAAAAAAGAATATTTTGAAAAATTTAAAGATAAATTACCCGAAAACTTAAAGAAAAGGGCAACACATTTTTATTCAGAAATTGAAAGAGTTAAAAAAGGAGTTAAATACTGGGAGAAAGGAGAAATAGAGAAATTTGGCAAATTAATGAAAATGTCTGGTGAAAGTTCAATAAAAAATTATGAGTGTGGAATACCCGAAACAATCCAATTACATGACATTTTAAACTCTATTCCAGAAATTTATGGAGCAAGATTTAGTGGTGCTGGATTTGGTGGGAGTTGTATAGCATTAACAAAAGGTAATATTGAAAGGGAACAAATAATTGTGAACATTGAAAAAAAATATATACCAAAATTTCCTGAGTTAAAAGATAAATACAAGATATTTTTTACTAATCACGGGAGAAAACCAGAAATATTTGAATTATAATATAATTACTCCATCCATATTAACTTTGTTTTACTTCTTTTTTGTATAATTGGTCAATATCAGGAACTTTACCATTTTTTAGTTTGTATAACACTTCCCCTGCTTTTTCAACTACAAGTATTCCTTCATTTTCCCTGTTTTTATAATTTTCTCTGTCCAGAGTATCAGGATTAATATATCCCAAATTTATTTTCCGGCATATTTCTTCACTTATTCCTGTTGCAAGAATTACTTCAATTCTCGGTTTTTCAATTCCATCTATAAAAGTCCCTATTCCTTTAACATGTGTTGAATGAGCAAGAATACAACCAGGATAATTTTTAAATTTCTCCCATTGTTTTAGAAAATAATCTCTTGTATGATAACCAACTTCTTCTAAATATTTTCCGTGAGTATATGACACAACATTTATATGAGGAGCAAAAATAATAAGTTTTCCTCCATCAGCAACAACTGGTTCAAGTTTATACATACATTTTCCTGCTGTCCATATATCATCATACATAGGTGGTGCAACTGAAATTACCATATTAAATGGCATATCAACATATTTTATATTTATTTTTGAAGAAAGTTGTGCTGCTTTTTCCCAGTCATCTGTATCACCAGCAAAAACACCGTAAATTAAGTTTTCATTTACTACATAGTTTATTAAATGAACTTTTTTATTTATAAATGAAGCTGCAATATTTATTACATCTCGGACAGGTGTTTTTATTACTCCATTTATTTTAGGATTTGTTATTAAAGCTCCTAACCAGTGGAATTTATGTAAAAATTCAGGACCGCAAATTCCTGGAAAAAAATACTTATAACCACCTGAAAAACCAACAACTTCATGGGGAAAAACAGGACCGGAAATAATTATTTCATCATATTGAAAGATTTTTCTATTTATTCTAACAGGAATATTTTCATTTAAAAGGGTGCTTATATATTCTCCCATCTGTTGTTTATTTATTATACCGATTTCTTCAAGTGCCTCTGAATTATTCCACTGGTGCTGGAAAATTTCTGTTTCTTCATTTCCTTTTATATCTAAAAATTCTCTTATTTTTTCATCAGACATTTCTGGATGTGTTCCAAGTGCAATCATAAAATCAATTTTTTTTACTTTCTTTTTTAGAATATCTAAAATTGAATGAAAAAAAAGAGCAGTTGGTCCTGACCTTGTTGTATCAGGAATTATCACAAGGACCTTTTTATTAGAAAAATCATTTTCTTTTGTTAAATAATTTTCCAAAATTTTTCTTATTTCCTCTTCACTAATTATTCTATTTACCTCTCCTTTACCTGTTCCCATATCTACCTCGTTTTTATTTAATATGGTACTTCCAAAAATCTCGTCTTATTTGCAATGTTTTGTGGTTAATCTTTGGGCGGATATAAAAATCCCCCTCACTCCCGTTGTACTATCTGAAGGACAATAACACACCAACTCTGCTTTGCTAATCATCCCCTCTTTTGTCGGGCTGTCAAAGGGGGAACATTTGTCTCCTTCCTTTATAAAAGGAAGGTGGGGATGGATTTCCTGTAATTTCCTTAAATCCCCCTCTCTCCCCGTTGTGCTATCTGGAAAATCTCCCCTAACCCCTCTTTACGAAAGAGGGGTGTATTTTGGAATAACGCACCAACTCTGCTTTTCTACCCTTTGCTTCTTTAGTCGGTTTGTTAAAGAGGAAATACACCTTCCCTTAAGAGAAGGAATGCTCGCCCGTAAGCTCCTCGCTTTTAGCTACGCATCCTAATTTATTTAGTTATTTCTTTTTCAGGTCTTCCTGGTAATAACCACTCAGTATGAAATTCCCTTATTTTTCCATTTTCTGTTTCTAATATCTCAGGACTTTCTTCTCCGCCAATTTTAAAATATCCATGTGCTCCAAAGTAATCTCTCTGTAAAGCAGTTACCTGACAGGCAAACATAATTGGTGAAGTTAATTGTAAAATATAATCATAGGAATTTGCCAATCCTAATGCAGGAACTCCGACTTTATGAGAAATTTCAACCAACTTTCCAAGTTTCCATAAATTCTTTTTAATAAAATCAGAAAATTTACTGTGTGCAATCAAATTTAAAAGTTCAGGATTCTCTAAATATGCCTTTGTAATTTCATCAAGAAATTGTGCTCTTATAATGCATCCTGCTCTCCATATTTTTGCTATTTCTCCTAAATTTAAGTTGAATTTATAAAACTCAGATGCAGATTTAAGAAGTGCAAAACCCTGAGCATATGAAGAAATTTTACCTATATAAAGTGCATCATGAGCAATATCAATAATATCTTCCTTTTTCTCATTTAGTTCTTCTCTGATATTAAGAGGTAGAATTTTACTCATTTTCAATCTTAAATCTTTTTCCCCAGACATTTCTCTTGAAAACACAGCAGAAGATATTGTTGGAACAGGAACAAGTAATTCCAATGCACTTTGAACTGTCCATGTTCCAGTCCCTTTCATTCTTGTAATATCTGCCACAATATCAACAAGATATACTCCTTCGTTTCTTTTATCTTTTTCTTTCAAAAGGTCCGATGTAATTTCTATAAGATAAGATGATAATATATCATTTTTGTTATTCCACTTTTCCATAATTTCACCAATTTCTTCGCCTTTCATACATAAAGCATTTTTAAAAAACCAGCAAACTTCTCCAATAAGTTGCATATCTCCATATTCAATTCCATTATGTGTCATTTTTACAAAATGCCCTGCTCCACCAGGACCAATAAAAGATACACATGGAGAACCATCATACGCTTTTGCTGAAATATCAGAAAACATTTTTTCAATAAGTTGATATGCTTCTTTTGAACCACCTGGCATAATAGAAGGACCTTTTAAAGCCCCTTCCTCTCCACCAGAAACACCAGTTCCGATAAATAAAATTCCTTTTTCTGTTAAATATTCATATCTCCTGATAGTATCTTTAAAATATGAATTTCCACCATCAATTATAATATCTCCCTTTTCAAGAAATGGAATAAGTTTTTCAATAAAATCATCAACTGGTTTTCCTTCTTTTACCATCATCATTATTTTTTTAGGTTTTTTCAATAGTCCAACAAAATCCTTTATTTCATATGCTGGAATAATTTTTTTCCCTTTTGCCTGTGTTTCCACAAAATTTTTTGTTTTCTCTCCTGTTCTATTATAAACAGCAACAGTATAACCCTTATCTTCAAAATTAAGGGCAAGATTTTTACCCATAACCTCCATTCCAATTATTCCAATATCACATTTTTCCATTTTCATCTCCTTTTATTTTAATTTTTAATGGACATTTTACCTTCAAAATCAAATTTTTCAAGTTTATTAATTCCTGATGGTCTTGGATTTATTTCAAGAAAAACAGGAATGACTTTCCCCTCTTTAAATTCAAGTAAGAAGTCAATTCCCATAAAATTCAGTAATTCCTTTAATTTATAATTGAAAGCATAATAAACATTTAATACATCTTTTTTTATTAAATCAATATCATAACTTGTAAGAATTAATCTTTTGTATTCCTCTTTTTCCCTGTAAAAAACTTTTAAAAAAATATCTTTAAAACGAATAATTTTCCCCTCTTTTTCAACAGAAGTAATTGGTAAATTATCATTTGCTATTTCAACAAATCCATAGTCAGTCATAATTTCGTTATTAAATTTCCATAAAAGGACTCTAAAAACAATTTGTCTATATCCTTTTTCTTTTTCATTATAAAAAAAAACATTCCCTCTTTCTTCTTTTATAATTACTGACTGGCCCTGTAAAATTGTAAAAATTGTTTCAAGAACATTTTTTTTATTTTCAAAAAAATATTTACTTGTGAAAAAATATGTTTCTCTTCCTTCTGTTCCCCAATTCGGCTGTATATAAAAATTTTCAATTCTATTTTTAATAAGAAATTCTTTCAGGATTTTTTCAATTTCCCCTCTTTTTTCCCATTCCAGTAAAATACATTTAGGAACATTTATTCTATTTTTTTCTAATTTTTTTATAGTGTAATATTTATTATCTGCTTTCAGAGAAGAAGAAAAAGGATTCAATTGAAATATATTATTTTTTTTTAAAAAAGCAGAAATTTTTTTATGAACTTTTATTTCTTCTTTAGCAATAAGACTTAAAACTAAAACTTTTTCAAATTTAGGAGAGAATTTTAAAAGTACTTTTTCTACAATAAAATTATTGCTCATTTTTAAAATCTCTCTTTCAAAATTTTCTTTTGAATCCCATTTAATTCCATAAAACTCAATATTTCCCTTTCCCTTAAGACATTCAATATTAAAAAATAAGATAATTTTCTTTATATATTCTTCATCAGATTGATAAATTATTCCTATCTTTTTCACTTTCTTATTTTGACTCTAATCTTTCTTTATAAATTTTCGCTCTTTCTCCTAATGACTTAAATATTATAAAGACCCCCTCCCCTTTTCTTTCTGGCGGCAATTGGTCATTATGTGGTCTCCATAAACCTGCTCCTGGATTTGGTTCAATTTTATAAACAACAAGGGATGGTATTTCATTGCCTCTTTTGTCATATAATTTTCTTTTTTCTCCTTTTTCATTAAATAGAGGAATTGATAAAACCTTTTTATTTTTATCAACTCTTTTTATCTCTTTCATATTACTATCAAATATTTTTATCTTAGTTGGATTACCTTTTTCATCATATAGAGGTATAAGTTTTTCTTCTTTTTCATCAAAAATATATTTTAAATTATCATCTTCATCTATAAGAAAAACAGGCATATAATCCCCCATTTCATAAGGAATATCATTTATTTTAAAACCGGTTAAATCAGAGAAAATTTCATCATACTTTACTTTTGACATAAATTCTGGATAAATTTTTAAATATTCATTTAAAACATATTTCCAATTCTTTTTTAAATATTTTCTTTGGGATTCCATACTTGAAAATGCTGCTTTTGTTATTTGTATCCTCATGTCGTTTCTATATTTTGGATTAATAATATCATCAGTATATTCAAAAAGTAGACCGCCCTGTCCAACATTGGCAATACCTTGAGTACTTATAACAGTTATATGATGCGAAATTTTATAGTCACTTTTTTCAAAAACAAGAATCTGCCTGAAATATGAATACAATGGTGTCTGTGGTTCTCTATCAAGTAATACAGGAACCCCAATTCTTGCAAATCTTTCAACAAGTTTTTCTAAAAATTCTTTTGAATATAATTGCCTTACTCTTGATTCAAGTACCTGCTGAATTACAACATTATCTGTTTTAGAAATTTCAAAAGTTAATTCTACCAATTTATCTATATTTTCTTCAATATATTTCCCATTTTCTTTTACTGGAAGTATAAGTGATTTTCTTCCTCCTGATTCTTTTTCTGGTTTTACAATCAATGCATCATATTTTCTTGCCAATTTGTATATTTTTTCTTTAATTTTATTCTTTGACTTACCTCCATACTTTTCAGTATCTTTTATATACCAGTTTTCCTGCTCAGGTGTTTTAACCCCAGAACCTTTTAACATTTTGGGAAGTTCACATTTAAGGTGAGTTGCTGCTTCCCATATTAATGGCTGGATTATTGGTATTCTGTAAGTATCTATTTCAGACCTTAATGGATGAGTAAAATGGAAAAAAATTCCATGAAGTGTAATTACCCCTTTAAATGTTCCAAAGACCAGTCCATTTTCATTTTCACCAAATTTTTTATATTTCTCTCTGAGTTTTTTTATGTCATTTTGGTTTGGATAGAACATACCTTCTCTTATTGTAAGAACTTTTTTATCTTCTTTTAATTCAGGAATAGGAAATGAAGTTAAGAAAAGATTTATATTGGCATTTGTTGAAAGGATTGGTCCTTGTTGTAAAGCAACAGGAACCGTTGTATTGCCATAGGGATATATTATCCCAAGATTAACTCTTTCAGATACAGATAAGTCAGCAGGGTCAATCTGCATAATTATTTCTGGGTATCCAAAACCCTCATATTTTAAAACAACACTATCTCTTAGACGAACATAATGAAACCAAAAATCCTCGTCTTTATTCTCCCCTCTTATTCCAATCCCATAAATATTTTTATCAAAATTTCCAAGATATAAATCAGTATAATCAGAAGAAAATTTCTTCATAGATGTTTTTTCAGATATAAGAGACCTTAAATATGTATATAGATACCTATGATATTGACAGGCAAGTTGAAATTTCTTATCTCTTGGAATTTTTTCAAAAGTTGAGGACCTTTCTTTTGAATAATGGTAAGGGAGAGAATCAAAAATATGATTATTTACTGTTAAATCAAAAAATTTAGATATTTCAGTATTAAATTCCTCATCTGAATTGAGATTAATTGTTTTTTCAATTAAAAGTGAAATATCAATAAGTTCAAGTCCAGCACAGATTTCATTGTAAAATTCATAATTTCCTGTCTTTACATCAGCGGAACTGGCAAGATTTGTAACAAGAGATAAATAGTTTTTATCAGTTATCACATTTTCTGAAAATAAATTATTTATATCCTGTAATAAATTTTTCCCATTAAAAGATACAATCTCTTTATTAAGAAATTCAAGATATAATTTTGAAATCCGCAGATATTTTCCGAAATCATAGGGAGAAATAGTATTTGTCCCTTTTCCTATAATTTCTTTCGCCTTTCCATATATAAGAGAAAGATTTTTAGGATAATTTTCTATTACCTTTTCTACATCAAGGAAACCTCTTTTCTTTTCTCTTATGCATTTTACTCTTTCAATTTCTTTTTTTCTTTCTTCCCACCTTGCAAGTCCCTCAACTTTTTCTTCAACTGCTTTTAGAGAACCAGCAAGTCCTGTACTTATCTCTCTATACTTATATTGTTTAGGTGGATGATAAATAGACCTTAAAAAGTTGTTAACAATAAAATCTATTTCTTTTTGTCCATAACTTTCTTTACCTGAAACACCAAATAATTTTTTTAATTTTATTCTATATTTTTCTCTTAATTCTGAAATTTCTTCTTTTTCTAATTTCCCATTTATAATATAACTTCCTCCATAAATTATCCATTTCCCAAAATCAAATTCATTTAGTTTTATACCTTTTGAAATTTTTGCAAAAGTATCAGTTATATATCTATCTCTCAAATTCCATACGCCTAAATTTTTTGCATCTCTTTCCTCTCTTAAAACATCGTCAAATTTTCTTTCAATAAGAATATTCTTTTTTATTCTATTTAAAACCTCTCCTGCTTTTTCTTTGTTCTCATTTAATATAGCAGTTAAAAATTCCTCACTTAAACTTTTCTCATCATTTAATTGGTTTTTCCATTTTTCAATTGTTTCTTTTCCTATTCCAAGACAACCATAAACAACTTTTTCTTCAAGTGCAAAAAGTTCTTTTACTTTCCTTCTGCAGTTCGGATAATTAAAAGCAAATGTAGGTCTTCTTGCCCCAGAAGTTCCGTCTGCAAAAACCAACCCACTATTTGGCCTTCCTTTTTTCATCAAATAAAGCATCTTTGGTAAATTATCAACTAATTCTAATAGTTCCGGGTCAGGTATCCCCAGGTCAATGAAATCAATACCTTGAATTGCCTCTTCATATGAAGAAAAAGGTCCTCTTTTGTCAATAACAAGAAGATGGATTTTCCCTTCAAGGTCTTTTATTATTTTTTCTTTTTCTTTCTCTGTTCTATCCTTTATTCCTATCCACCTTTTTAAATTTCCTCCATATACAAGGCAATTTGTCCTTATAATATTTTCATCAATTCCAATATTTAATAAGTAATTCTCAACTTCATTTTTTATTTGTTCAAGTCCTGAATTAGGCACATGATTTAGAATATCTGAGCCAGTGCAACTGCCAACAATTCTAATATCAGCAGGTGGAATAAAATCTTTGAACATCTCTTTAATTATTTCTCTTCCTTCCGGGTCAATATCAAGAAGTATATGATTATCTGCAACATTAGAATATATTTCAAGTTTTCTGCTTCCTGCACTGAACCTCACATCAGAGACAGGTATCAATTTCCCATCTTTTTTCTCCCCTTCTTTATAATTTGCTGTCATAACGCCTATCAATTCACTGTCATCAACTAAATATGGATTTTTCTTCCTTGCCTGATGTATAAGTTGATAAATAAGTTTAACTTTTCTAAAAGGACCTGTTCTATTTATTTCTTCTAAACCCTGTGCTTTTTTGTTAACCCAGTAAGTAAATTTATATTCAAGTTCTTTTTCTTTATTTTCAATAAGCCCCATTTTCCCAAGTATCTTTGCAATTTGTGGTAATCTTGAAAGACAGATGGGCTTTCCAATTATTCCAAAATATTCAGGATATTTTTTGAAAAGATAAGAAGTTGCTTTTTCTTCCCATTCTAATTCAGAAGTAATTTCTGCTCGCCAACCAAGAACTTCTCGCAAATCTTTTATTATATGTTCCTGAATTTTTTCTGGTATTCCAAATGAAGATAATATCTGAGAAGATATTTCTCTATCAACACATGCTATAATTATTGCATAAAGAAGACTGAATTCCTTAGGAACACAAAAACCTCCATATGTTTCACCTGCTGGTAAGACCTTTCTATCACCTCTTGCATTCCATTGATTTCTGAAAAATTCAAAATCGCCCATTCCCAGTGTATCAAGATTTATACTGCCTGCTAATGAAAGATAATAGACACCACCTCTTGAAAAGAAATTTTCCCCTACTTTTAAAAATTCAGTTACTCTTGTAGAAGGAACAACAGTTGGACCTGCAATATTATAAAGGCGATATAATTCTTTCCCAGAATTTGCAGAAATATCATCTATACCACCTACCCATTTAGGAATATCTCTTACTGAAAAAACTTCTTTTGCTCCAAGGTCCACTCTGCTTGGAGTATAAAGTAAGTTATATCTTTTAAAAGGGCCTTCTGCTTCATATCTAAAAAGTGGATTTGAAAGTTCACTTATTAAATTTTCTTCAACAATAACTTCTTTTTGAGCATTAATAGTTGAATATGTTGGATTGAGATAATTTTTAAGAAACTCTTTTGTTTCTTTTTCTAGATTGAAATTTCTAATCATATCTTCTCTTGTTTTCTTTAAAATTTTCAGATTCTCTTCTTCCTTTATATCAATTAAATTTATATTTTCCAGACATTTTAAAACGCATTCTGGTTCTTTTACTTTAAAATCTTTTCTATTTAAATTTTCACCCTCTTTTTGCAACAGAATTATTATTTTTGATACTTCTTTTCCTATTTCTGGATAAGAAAAAAGACATTTTAATATTCCCTGTTCTCCTTCTCCTAACTTGTAAATTTCCCCTTCAAGATTGTTTTCTTTAATTATTTTTTCACCTATTTTTATTATATTTTGTCTCCATATTTCCATTTTTCCTTTTACTTTTTCTTCAAGTTTGTGTCTTCTTATAATATTGAATAAAAGCATACTTTCCTCAAGCCAGTTTTTTACATTAAGTTCGCTTTCACCCGGTCCAAGAGTAGTTAAAATATGAATAGAAGGAAGATTCCTTTTTGGATAATCTACAAGCGATAAATATTTCTCATGGAGTTCCAGAATACAATGTTCTTCAAGGAATTTTTCAAGTTGATTTTTTAATGATTTAATGCCTTTATAATTTTTCAAAAATTCTTTTACCAGATTACCTTTTTCCACTTCATTTATAGCAAGTGTTAATCCTTCAAATCTTAGCAGTTTCTCTCTTTCACATATTTCAGATATCTGCCTAATCATATTCTCATATGATTTTTCAATGAGTGCAGAAATATAGGCAATTTCCTTCTTTTTATTTCTTGTTCTTTCAATTAATTGTTTTTCATCCTTAAAATTTATCTTTAAAATTTTGGAGAGAATATTTCTTGCAAGAAAAACATTTTCTGTAAGCATAACCTCTTCTATATTTAATGCCCAGTTTTCAGCATTTGTTCTGTACATTTCCTCAAGAATATTTCTCTGAACCCATGCAGTGAACTTATAAGAACCATTTTCAGGTATTATTTGATATGTTGCATATGCAGGAAGTGCTTCTATCCAGTCATCACAAATTCTAAGCCAGTCCTTCATATCAGGTGTTACATAAATGTTTTCCCCCCCATTTGCAAGTAAATTTTCAATTTCAGGGTCCTCCCCAAAAAAAGGGTCAAGTAATTCATTTAAAAGTCCCATATATATTGCATCTATTGGAAAAACCCTCTGGAAAAATATCATATAAATAGGTGTTCTTGATGGAAATTTGTTTAATTCATTTTCAAATTTTTTTATTTCAACTCTGATATTGTCAAAAACTTTTCTATCCTGCATCATAAATTCTGCATTCTCATCAAATTTCTGGACAAGTTGAAATTCATAATTTCTTAATGTATCTTTTAAGTTTTTCAATCCACATTTTATCTGTGCAATAGAGACATCATTTTCTCCTGTTAAATTATCAAGAAATTGTATATCACTTTCTATTGGTAAAAAACTAATTTTTGACTTTGAAATTATTCTTCTTATTTTTTCTAAAAGGAGAGTTATTACATTTGAAGAGAGCAATTTTGAATTTGCTAAAAGTAAAGCATCAATATAAAAAGCACGACTGAATCTTCCACATACAATTCTTCTTCCCGATTCTTTTCTATCTAAAGCAATTTTCTCACAACATTCTCTGTCTTGTTTTTCATCATATGTTTCTCTTATTGCTTCATAAATCTGGCTTCTTAAATTTTCAAGGTCTTTTACTGTCTCTATAACATATTTAACTTTTTCTCTATTATAAGGCAAACCAAAGTTTTTTCTTGACAAAAGTAGCGCACACAATTTTTTTCTCTTTATTACATCTTTTTCTTTTTCCCCTTCCTCAAGAAAATTTATATACCATTGCCCATTTTTTTCCTTACTGAATATTTTTATTATTTTATTCCTTTGAGATGGAGAAAATTTTTCATAAATTGAAATGTAAGATAAAAGAACTTCCTTTTTCCCTTCTGCCTTCAAATTTTTAATAAATTTTCCTATTTTCATTTTATATAAATTCTGCACCGCTTGAAGAATTACAAATAAAAGATGATTCTGGTAAGTTTCTTTTATGGTAATACTTTTTATTTAGAATTTCAAGTGTTTTTTCTGCTTCTTTTTCTTCAACTAAAACTAAAACACATCCCCCAAGCCCTGCTCCTGTTAATTTTGCTCCTTTTACTCCATTGATTTTTTTAGTAGTATCTACAATAAAATCTAATTCTGGAGTGCTACATCTATATCCACCTGGCTGGTTATAGATTTTTGCCTCTTCTTTTCCTTTTTTTAAATCAGATATTAACTTTAAAAGATACTTATCTGTTACTCTATAATCCCATTTTTCTATTTTATTATTGTCTAAATGTTTTACAACTCTATCACCGTCATGTGAAATAAACATTAACTTCCCAAATTTTTCTATTTCATTGTTTTTTAAAAAATATTCACATATCCTTGCTCTTTCACATTCACTTATTCCATACATCAAAATATCTCTTAATCTATAACCTTTTTCAGGAGGTATATGCGTCTCAAATAGTACTCCAAGATTTTCTTCAGGCAATAATTTACAAATTTCTTCTCTTTTAGAAATTTCAGGAATTGAAAGCAAAATTTTATATACATTTTCCTCACTTTTGAGTATTTCTGGATTTACATCTCTTAAATGCACCAATTTGTTCTTTAATTCAGGAAAATTTTTCTTTATTAACTTAAAGCCTATTTCATAAGATGCTATTCTTTCATTAAATATATTTTTAGCATCTGTAGATTTTTTTGCTTCTATTAGTGAGTTACAACATATTACTTTATAATTTTCAGGAAAGGGTAGATATTTACTTGTAAAAGGGAAAAATCTTAAATGGACTATCTGCCCCTTTTTACCAAAAATCATTGCTGCATGGTCTCCACTTCCACCTCTTGTACCTACATACCATTCTGCTTCTCCACACATTTCAACAAGTTTTTCTTTTTCAATATCTATATTATTAATTTTACAGGCACAAAGCATTGTTGCCACAACTAAAGCAGAAGATGAACTTAAACCTGCCCCGATAGGAATTTCACCATAATAGAAAAGATTAAACCCTTTTAACGGAATTTCAGGAAATTTATTTTGAAGATATAAAATAGGTGCCTTTACATAATTTATCCAATCACCAGGAGTAATTTTAATTTTCCTTATAAAATCAATCCAGTTAATCTTTTTGGCTGGTAATTCATTTTTTATATCAAATTCTCTTGGTGGATATTTTTCGCTTTCTAAATTATAGGAAATTACTTTACTATCATTTCTCTTTCCTGCTACACAAAACAGTTCTTTGTCAATAGTTAAGTAATTTGTATAACCCCCTCTATGGTCAATATGCGTACCTAAAAGGTTAATTCTTGCAGGAACTTTCAGAATATCAATATCCTCATCATTAAACTTCTTGATGTATGACGCAATAAGTTTCTTTAAGCATTCATTATTTTCAATCCCGTTTAACTTTTTTGATGCTATCATTTAGACACCTGAAAAAGCATTAAAACCACCATCTATTGGGACAACAATTCCTGTCACAAATTTTGATGCATTTGAAGATAGATATATACAAATACCTATCAGTTCATCAGGATTTCCCATCCTTCCCATTGGTGTATGTGAAATTATTGTTTTTCCTCTTGGTGAAAGGTTTCCATTTTCATCTAAAAGTAAATATCTATTCTGCTGAGTAAGAAAAAAACCAGGTGCAATAGCATTAACTCTTAGATTTTTGTTATATTCAAAAGCAAAATGTGCTGCAAGCCATTGTGTAAAATTACTTACTGCTGCTTTTGCAGCAGAATAACCAGGAATTTTTGTTAAAGGCCTGAAAGCATTCATTGATGATATATTTATAATTGAACCTCCCTCTTTATTCTTTACCATTTCTTTCCCAAATACCTGTGCTGGTAAAATTGCTCCACCAAAAAGGTTAAGAATAAGAACCTTTTCAAGAGCAGAAAGAGGTAGGTCAAAAAAGGATAAGTCATCTGATGTTGTTGCCTCTTTCATATTTCCACCTGCTGCATTAACAAGAACATCAATCCTGCCATATTTATCAATTACTTTTTTACATGTTTTTTCAATTTCATCTTTCTTCAAAACATCAATATACATACTATCTACTTCAATCCCTTCTTTCTTGAATTCTTCTCTTTTTTCCTCAAATCCTTTAATATCACAAATAATAACCTTTGCTCCACTTTTTGAAAAACCTTTTGCAATTTCTCCACCAAGAATGCCACATCCACCTGGTATTACAACAACTTTGTTTTCTACTGAAAATAATTTTTCTACAAATTTCATTTTCTTCTCCTTTTTATATAACTGCGGGGGTTGAACTTTTGTTTTAATTACTAAAATTATTTTAAACCCTATTTTTTTTGATATCAAATTTTTTTCACAAGCAAAAAAGTAACTTATTTATTTTTTCTTCTGTTGATAATTTTCTATTATTATATCTCCAAATATTGGTGATAAATAAAGATGCCTTTTTCTTCACAACTTTATCCTTTTATAAAATTATTTTTTATGTATCTCAAAGGTAGTTCCTGTTGTTAAGTCAGATACAACGGTCCCCGGTAAAAATTCAATTTTTGTTTCTTCTTCTGAAATAGCTTTCCCTACTGAAATCTCCTCTACTTTCCAAATATTTTTTATCAATCCTTCAGGAGTCTTTCCTTCTGTTATCATCTTCATCGGAAACCAACAATCCTTACATACTTCTTTGTAGTCAAAGAATTCAACAGTATCTTCAATTTTGTTGTTCACGGTTCTTTCTATTAACACTGGACAGAATCCTATATCTTGTCCTAACCAAATGTTATAGCAAATGTCTCCTTCGCTTATTTTTACTAACCAACATTTATGTCCATCTATAACTTTTTGTTCTCTTGTAACTTTCCCTTTTTCTAAAGCATCATAAAGGAAATAAGAATTCTTCAAAAAAATTGGGCAATATGTCGTCTCTAATTTTATACCACTTAAGATCGGCCCCAATCCCATATCAATCTCACCGAATTTCTTATCACTTTGGGAAATGCTAATTTCCTTCCGAGTGCCAGAATTTCTTTCATACTTTCCTTTATATGTAAATTTCAATTCTTTTCCTTCAAAATGTTTGGTTTCCATAAAAAAACAATTTGGAGTTCGAACATACTGGGATATTATTTCCGAATTTTCTTTTTCGACATCTGTCAGAATTGTAATTTGACATTTCACTTTTAAAGCAGGATAACTCAAATTTTCTTGATTTTTCAAAGATGCCTTTATAAATTCTATAGTTGGAATTTCTTCTGCTTGTAATATACTTCCTGTTAAACCACAAATTATTAAAAACATTAAAACCAATTTTATATTTAATTTTTTTAACATATTTTTTTTCTCCTCGTATATCAGTTCTTTTCAGGCACAGTAAAAGAAATCCCTGTCCTTTCATCATAAACTTGTGTGCCAGGTGGAAAAGTTAAATTAAATTCTTCATCTTTTATCCCTTGGTTAACTTTTATATTAGAATATACCATTTTACCTTCTGCACTGATTTTTTTGGAAGAAGGATCATACCATTTTATAGAAACTCCTCCTGGGAACCATATATCTTTGTCTATACTAAATTTTTCAAAATTAATAGGACCTACACTTATTATTAAATCTTCCTGTCTGTATATTTCAATTTTTTTAGGCAAAAAACCTTCTTCCACAGAGAACCATATTTTATATCCTAAATAGGAATAATCATCCTTGCCATATCCTTTGAACTCTTTAAATCCAAAACTTGGAACTTCTACTACAAAACATTTACTCCCAGCAAAATATTCAGAATTAGATAGTATTTTTAATTTTTCATTTTGGAGAATTTCTTCCAAAGTAATACCCACAGGCCACAGATGAAATAGAATGGATGAAGGAACCCAAGTCGGTCTAATTTTTAGTTGAATATAATAAGGTGAATATCCCATAGTAACTGATGCAATTTTACCTTTCTCAAAGTTTATTATATAAGTGTTTTCAGGAGTGTAAATATAAATAATTTCATTTATATTTTTTGATTCATCCACTGCTTTAAGAAAAACTTTTTCTTTGCCATCTTTATAAAACCATTTTCCGCTTTTTATTTCCTTGCTATTTTTATAAGTTAGTTCAAATTCTACCGATGCATCTTGTATAAGAGACAGGTTATACCTAATTCCTTGTAAAACAAATTCTAATTCATCTTTTGGCTCACAAAATACAAAGTTAGTTTTGGTAATACAAGCATTTTGTAATACAAATACCAATATACTCAGAAAAATAATTTTTTTTATTTTGTCCATTTTCCCTCCTATGTTAAAAGAGGGTACTGCCAAAATTGGCTAATTAAATTCACTCCTCACTTTCTCACAAAGACAAATGAAATGTGAAAAGTGAGATGTGAGAAGTAGAAATCCCGTAAGCGTAACTTATCGCTTCGGCGTAGGGATGGTCTGTAAGCAAAACTCTAAACCCTTCTGTGTAAGACAATCCACCCCTGCCCTCCTCCTCTACTAAAACATTGGCGGACATGTTTTTTAAAGGAGGGAGAGTATTTTCCCCCTTTAGTAAACCGACTAAAGTTGCAAAGTTTAGCACACAGAGTTGGTGCTGTAATGTATTTCAATAGGCACAACGGGGATGAAGGAGGATTTTGAGAGGGATCTAACAAGCACAACGGGGTAGGGAGATTTTTATTTTTCATCTCTCTTTTATCTATTTTTTGACACTACCTGGGTCACAACCATAACATTTACTTTTAAAAAGATGTCCCGGACAACTAAAGTAATTATTTATATGATACCATTCTGTGAATCCTTCCAAAAATGTTTTCACTACAGTATTATATACCCCTTCTGGATATTTTTTTAAATACTCTTCCCATATTTTCTTTGCTTGTTCTTGACTTTTGTTTTCTTTATACATCATCCATAAAAAATAACAATTTTCTCATTTGTTCCCTTTTATATTATTTCTTTTCAGGCACGGTAAATATAGTATTAGTTATCCTATCATATACATTCATTCCAGGTTGAAATTCAGGTTCAAAAATTTTGTCAGAAATTTCGTTATTTACTTTTATGTTCGTATATTCTATTTCTACAACTGCATTTTTTTCTCCTTTAATATCAGTATATCCAATAAATTTTTGTGGAAACCATATATCACCTATTTTTGTATATGATATTATAGAAACTATTGTTGTAGTGGAACCTATTTTTGTTTCTATTTTTGCTGATAAAAAATTCTCTTCTGAAATCCAAAATGTATAGTCGATGTTTTTATAATCAGAAGGACGGTAAACCAAAGGATAACATTTTTGGTTATTAACATATTCAACCTTTTTCAATTCTATCTTCCCGGAAGAAAAAATTTTTTTTAACAGATACACCTGGCCAAAAATGAAAAAGTACAGAAGAAGGAGGAGTAACAGAATATATACCTAAATTTTGTATTCCAACAGGAGTAATCAGTATTTGTTTATCTTGTATTTCTACATATTTTTCTCCATCACAATAAATTTTGCCTTGTCCTTTTTCATATGTTTTCTTAATGTACTCTACAACTTCTTTGCCTCTCTTATATTTCCAGAAACAGTTATATGTTTCTTTTTTTTCTTTTGTGTATGGAACTTTTTCATAGTCCTCCTTTTTAAAAAACCCTGATTTTGAAACAGAGGGAGGATGTTCATACCATTTCTGTTCTTGTTTTATTGTATAATTGCACTCTCCTGATCGAATCATCTCAACAGCATATTCCCACCCTTTTAAAACAAACTCTTTTTTACTATTCTCTTGGCACCATCCTATGTTATTAGACAAAATATACCCTATCGGCACTATCCACATAACTATTTTTATTATTTTTGACATTTTAAGTGTCCTTTTTATCTTAATTCTTTTTATTTTGGCATTGTGGTGCATAACCGCAAGAAGGATAGTCTTTACTTAAAATAACTTATATAACTGCGGGGGTTGAACTTTTGTTTACCCCCCGCAGTTGAATTTAGGTTAAAAGGAAAAATCAGGGTGTGTAAAAGAAATTAGTTTTTTTGTATTTCCACATAAAACCCATAAATAATAAATTTGAAACTTTGGAGCAACTGCAACTGGATGATAGCCCTTAGGTATTGTAATAACTTCATCATTTTTCACTACAAATATATTATCCTCTGTTTCATCAAATATCCTCATAACTCCAAAGCCACTTTTAGGCTTTATCTTAAAGAAATATAGTTCTTCAAGTTTTGTTTCAACTGGTGGATTATCTTTATCGTGTTTGTGTGGGGGATAACTTGACCAGTTTCCAGGGTCATTTATTGTTTCTCCAAGCAGTAATCTCTCAGAAGAAGATTCCTCAGTTAATATATCTGTTATATTTCTAAAATATACTTCTTCCCCTACCCTTCTGAACTTAACATTTTTTTTATCAATAAATAAAGGAGTTCCTTTTCCCGTTGCTAAACAACTTAATACACAAATCTCTGTCTTGCCTATAAATTCAATTCTATATTCAAGAAAGGGAGGAAGATAAACTGCAACAGGTGGTTCATCAAAAACATTTGTTCTTTTCATTTTTCCAAATAATTTATTTTCTAAAAAGAAATTGCAGTTTCCTTCAGTTATAACAAAAACTGTTTCATTTTTCTTTGTATTATCTTTAAATATTTCACCCTCTGAAAATCGAATTATCCCACAATTTAAAAACTCTAAATCACTTGTTTCAGGTGTAATTATTTGTTGATAACCTTCAATTTTTTCAATTTTATAATGTTGTGCCACCTTATCCCTCCTTGTATTTTTCTTTTATATAAAATACCATTTAATCTAAACTATTTCAATTGAATAATACCCATTTAATTGATAAGTTGCTTCTATCAATATTCTGCCTTTTTGAGTTAAAGAATTGAATAAATTATTTTTAAAAATAAATTCATGAAATTCTGGATGAACTTTTACTTTTATTCTCTTTTCACCTTTTCTAAAAAGTAAATTATAGATATTTTCTTCTAATTCAATAAAAATCATATTAAAATTTTTTACATAGCCAGTTGCTTTACATATTTGACACTCATCATAAAAAAACTCCTTTAAACTTATTCCTGTCCTTTTTCTACTCATTTCAATTAATCCTAAGGATGAAAGAGAAAGCAATTTAACTTTTTCATCTCCAAGAAATTTTTTAAAGTTTTCAAAAATTTTCTTTTTCTTCTCCTGTCCTTTTATATCTATAAAATCAATTATTATAAGACCTGAAAGATTTCTTACCCTTATTTGCCTTGGAATTTCCATTGCTGCTTCAATATCTGTATTATAAATTGTCTCTGAATAACTTTTACTTTCAAAACTTCCTGTGTTAACATCAATTGCTGTTAAAGTACTTCCTTCTTCAATAAGTAAATAACCACCTGATGGTAAATAAGCTTTCTCATTGAGAAAATTCAATATTTTTTTGTTCAAATCAAATTTTTCAAATAGAGGGATATCATAATTATAAAACTTTAGTTTCCTTATAAATTCAGGACACCATTTTTTTATATACACTTTAATATCATTATAAAATTTTTCTCCTTCAACTATTATTTCTTCTGTCTTTTCATTTACGAAATCTCTTATTATTCTTGTATGTAACGGTAACTCTTGCCAGAGTGAATATGGAGCATGAAATTTTTTGTCTAATTTTTTTATTCTTTTCCACTCATTATATAAATATTTTGCTTCGTTAACAATGTATCTGGCATCTTTGTTTTCAGCATATGTTCTTATAATAAAACCATCATTTGATGGAATATATTTCTTTACCAGTGTCATTAATCTATTTCTTTCTTTTTTATCTTTTATTTTTTTAGAAATTGTTTTTATTTTTGAATCAGGAATAAAAACGAGATACTTACCTGGTAGTGTAATCCTTGTTGTAAGTTTCATCCCTTTTAATTCCTTTCCCGGTTTAGTAACCTGAACTATTATATTTTCTCCTTCTTTATGAGTTTTTGTTTCAGGTAATAACTGACGAAAATTTTCTTCTCCAAAATATACTTCTTTATCTCCAAAATGCAAAAAACCATTTTCTCTTTTTCCTATGTTAATAAAACTTGCATTAAGTCCCTTATGAATTTTTTCTATTTTCCCTTTATATATATTTCCAACAAAAATATCAGAAGGAATTTTATCAACAAAAAAATATTCAATCTGGTTATTTTCAACCAATACAACCCTTATAAAATAAGAATCACCTGTTATAATTACTTTCATATATTATGTTCCTTATTATTCTTTTTTGATTTCCAACTATTTCTAACAACTTTTTATGAGAAAAACCATTTATCTTTATAATAATTTCAAAAAAATTTTCACTTTTATTTATTTCTCCCAATTCTTTCAGTTTTTCTAAATCCAATTCATCTTTTTCAATTTTATAGACAGCCATTAAAGTTATTACTCCTAAGGAGTGGTTTTCTAAAGGAATCCAGAAACAATCTTTAAATAAAACGCCTTCTACAAGAAATTGATTTATATTTTTTAAAAATTCATTTTCATTTATTTTTTCATCAAAATAAATATCCATAATCTCATTCTCACCTTCAATATATACCGGTAGGGGAGGACCAAAACTTAATTTTGGATGTGGATTAAAACCTTCTGTATATTTTAAAGGTAAATTGGTTCTTCTTAAACACCTCTCAATATGTCTTAATAAATTTTTACTTGATATATACTTTGAAATACCCATTTTTTCATAAATAACTCTTAACCTATAAACATCCTTTGACATAAATTTCCTCTATATTATGAAGAACACCACCATAAACACTTGGTTTTAAATTACCAAACTTATTTCTTACTGCATAAATTACAAGTGGATTTACAGTATGAATAAGGGGTAATTGCTGCTGAACGATTTCCTGCCATCTATCGTAAATGACTTTTCTTTTATTTTCATTAAGTTCTTTTGCTCCTTCATCAAATAAAACATCAATTTCTTTTTCCCACTCCTCAAGAATTTTTTTCTGTCCCATATTCCACAGATGAAGTTGTCCATAACTCATCCATACATTTTTAGAAAAATGTGGTTCTATTCCTCCTGTAAAACCAATTATTACACCTTCCCAATCATTTGTAACATTTAATTTTGTAACAAGTGTATTAAACTCAACTGGCAGAAGATTAACATTCATACCCAATTTTTCAAGGTCATTAATTATAACATTTCCAATCTGGATTCTTTCAAAATTATCACTATTAGTTAATATAGTAAATCTAATCTGGTTATTCTCATTATCAAAAAGTTTTGTCTGTTTGTAGTGGAAACCACCTTTTAGAAGATATTGTCTTGCCTTTGATAGGTTATATTCATAATCAGGTAAATTTTTATTATAATAAAATCCACATGTGGAAGTCATTGGTCCTACCTGTGGAACTGCAAGTCCATTGAAAACATTTTTTATAATGTTTTTTTTATCAATAGAATGTGCAATTGCTTTTCTGAAATATAAATTTTTAAACCATTTAATTTTGTAATTATCAATTGGTGAAAAAACATTCTGATTAAAGGAGAGAAAATTTGAACTAAGTGAAGGTCCTATCTCATAAATTGTAAAATTTTCTTTATTTTGATATGGTTCTAAAACAGAAAAATCCTGCCCTCTTATTGAAATTATATCAATATCTCCTGTCCTGAATTTGAGAATTGTCATATTAGGGTCAGGTATAATAAGAAAAATAATTTTGGGGATATAAGGTAATCTATTCCCTTTCTCATCTTTTTTCCAATATTTCTCATTTTTTTCAAGTATTACCCATTCTCCTGGTCTATACTCTTTCATTTTGTAAGGTCCTGTTCCAATAATATTATTTACTTTTTCATTAACTCCCCATGTACTTGTTATCGTCCCATTTAAAACATTTTTTTCAAGTATATGTTTTGGGAAAATTTCTTGTGTCATTAATTTTAAGAAAGGAGCAAACTTTTCTGGAAGTTGGAATTCAACAGTATAATCATCAACTTTCTTTACATTTATCTTTTTCCCATCAACTGTGAGAACATCTTTGCTACTTGTAGGAATACTTTCATTATAAATCAAGTCATTATATGTAAAAATAACATCATCTGCTGAAAATTTTTCTCCATCATTCCAGTAAACATCATCTCTTAAATAAAAAATCCATTTTTTCCCACTTTTATCTATTTGCCATTTATATGCTAAAGATGGTTTTACTTCCAATGTTACACCATCCATTTCAACAAGCCCTTCAAATATAAAAGTTGTAATATTAGTTGTGCTTGTTTCTTTTGCAATAATAGGATTAAATGACTTTGGGTCAGAGGTAGTTGATAGAGTTATTTGATTTATATCTTTCTGAGTTTGATAAGTTGAACAACCTGAAAATAAAAGTAAAACAAAAATAAAAAATTTTTTCATTTTATAAACTCTTCCATATCTGCCAAAAGTTCATCCATAGATGAATACCTTAAATTCAAATCTGGATTTATTGCTTTCTCTATTATCTTTTTTAACTTATCTGGTATTGGCAAATCATAAGAAATTATTGGTGTTTTCCCAGTGTTTTTTTTATTTGCCCTAATATTTATTCTTTTTAAATAATCTTCATCATTATATCCTTCAATTTGCAGTTTACTTGTAATAACTTCATCAATTGTAACACCAAAACTATAAATATCTGATTGAAATGTCGCATTACCTTCTTCCTGTTCGGGAGCAACATAGGAGATAATTCCAAATTTTGTAACCGTTCCTCCTTTTGGAAAAATATCTTTTCTCCATAGTTTTCCTGGTAATTTTGCAATACCAAAATCAGTAATTTTAACAATCTCCAAATTCTTTGACACCAGAATATTATCTGGTTTAATATCTTTATGAATAATATTATGTTGGTGAATATAACTTAATCCTTTACCTGCTTTATAACAAATTTTTATTATTGTTTCGAATGGAAATTTTTCTCTTTCATATAATATTTCTTTTAGATTTTTCCCATCAACATATTCCATTATCATTGCATAATATCTATTAAATCTCCCGAAATTGAAAACTTTTACAATATTTGGATGGTCAAGTTGCATAGCAATTTCCGCTTCTCTTTCAAATTGACTTATTAGTTTTGATTTTTCAAAAATTCCCGCTTTTAAGTTGAGTATTTTAATAGCAACAGGATTACCATAGGGAGGATGGGCAAGAAACGAATATGCTTTATATACCTTTGTGTATCTTCCTCCTCCAATTACTTCTCCTAAACAATATCCTCCAAAATTTTTATCTCGCATTTTCTTCTTTTTCCTTTGTATTAAGTTTCCTGTTTAAATTTCAGAGCAAGTAGTGAAAAAAAACCTTCTCACTTTTCTTGTGCTTACTAATCTTTTTTATAAAATCCTCCTTCATCCCCGTTGTGTCTATTGAAATACATTACGGCACCAACTCTGTGTGCTAAACTTTGCAACTTCAGTCGGTTTGCAAAGGGGGAAGTATGTCTCCTTCCTTTGAAAAAGGAAGGTTGGGATGGATTTCTCTTTTTTACACTTTCAATTCGCTACTTTTCGGTCAACACAGTTGACTGAGTATTTATATCCCATTTAAATCAGGTAAGTCCAGAGAAACTAATTCAATATCATCAACATTTTTTATATCTTTTTCAAGGTCAACAATTGCTATTTTCCTTTCAACACCATATTCAGAAGATGTAAAAATTGTTAAACACCTTTTATCAAACATAACTTCTTTTGCCTTAGGGTCATGACTTCTTATTAAAACATTCTTTTTTAATTTGCCCATAACTTTTTCAAAATAATCCTTACCAAGTTTAGGTCTTCCTAAAAAACTACCCAGCAATTCTCCTTTTTTTTCAACAAAATCTCCCCATAACATTATAAACCATTTTTTTCCTCCAACTTCAATATTCTCAATATCTAATAATTTTTCAACATCTGGAATTGCTGCATGAACTCCAATTAAATTATTACCTGTAACACACCACGGTAATTTGAGAAATATCTCTTTATAATGATTAAATTCTTCTGGTGAAAGTGCCTCCCAGAAATTAGAAGGAGAGCACTCACAAATAGGATACACCTCATGATTTCCAGCAAGCAAAATTAAATTATCATATTTTTCTCTTTTTTCTAACAAATAATCAATATTTTCTTTTGACCTTTTTCCTCTATCAACATAATCACCAAGGAAAACAACATAATAGTTATTTTTATAGAGAAAATTTTTTAAAATAACTTTTGATGCAATAATATCGCCATGAGTATCACCAACAAAAACACATTTTCCTTTGTCAGGTAAGGTAATTACTCTTTCCATTTGAATATTATTGGCTGGCAGGAGGGATTTTATTCTCTGTTTTTTCTACCTGTTGCTTTAATATACTTTTATTTGTTAATTTGCCCGGAGTAACAGCAAGAATTAAGGAAGAGACAATAAAAATTATTGCTAAAATAGTTGTAATTCTATTTAAAATAGTAGGCGTCTCTGCCCCAAAAACAGTTTCCATTCCTCCACCACCAAAAATATTAGCCATAGAAGAACCTTTGCCACTTTGTATCAAAACAAAAAACATTAAAAGAAGACAGACAATAATATGAAAAACTAAAAGAAAAGTGTACATTTTTTCTCCCTTTTAATCAACTCAAATTTTTTTATAATTATTTCTCTTTCCCCCTTCCCTTCCTCTCCCTTAAAGAAAAATTTCTTATACTTTATAATTAATAATTCTTAAAAATTTATCAATATCTAAACTTGCTCCACCAACCAAAACACCGTCAATATCTTTTTCCTTCATTAAATCATCTATATTATCAGGACTTACACTCCCTCCATAAATAACTCTTATTAAATCTGCAATTTCCTGATTATAATTTTCTCCAATCCATTTTCTTATAAAAGTATGAACTTCTTCTGCTTGTTGTGGAGTTGCATTTTTCCCAGTTCCAATTGCCCAGACAGGTTCATATGCGATTGTCAGTTGTTCAATATATTCAAAATCAGATAGACATTTTTCCAGTTGTTTTTTAATAATATCAAATGTTTTATTGCTTTCTCTTTCTTCTAATTTTTCACCAATACACAGAATTGGTTTTAGTTTATATTGAATAACTTTTTTAACTTTTTTATTTATAATTTCATCTATTTCACCAAAAATATTTCTCCTTTCTGAATGTCCACAAATAACATACTCAACACCTATATCTTTCAGCATCAAAGGAGAAATTTCTCCTGTAAAAGCACCTTTCTCTTCATAAAAAACATTCTGAGCCCCTAAAAGTAATGAGGAATTTCTAATAATATCAGAAATGGGATATAGAGATGTAAAAGGAGGACAAATAAGAATTTCTCTATCATTATAATTTCCAATATTCTTAATTAAATTCGTCACAAATTCAATTGATTCAGAAGGTGTTTTATTCATTTTCCAATTTCCTGCTATTAATGTTTTTCTCATTTAAAAACTCCTATTTTTTTAATACATCAATTCCAGGGAGAGTACCTTTTTCTAAAAATTCAAGAGAAGCACCACCACCGGTAGAAATATGAGAAATCTTATCTGCAACACCTGCCTTATTAACAGCAGCAATTGAATCCCCTCCTCCTATAACAGAAAATGCATTTGAATTTGCCACTGCTTTTGCTATTTCAATTGTCCCTTTTGCAAATTTATCAATTTCAAATATTCCCATAGGTCCATTCCAGAAAATTGTTTTTGCCCTATTGACACAATCAGTATATTCTTCAATTGCCTGTGGTCCTATATCAACTCCAATCCATCCCTGAGGAATAGTTCCTCTTTCGGTAATTAACACTTCTGCATCAGGAGAAATTTTATTTACAATAATATGGTCAAGTGGAGTATGAAACTCCAAGTGCCTTTTATTTACTTCTTTTATAATTTCTTTTGCAAGAGGTATTGCTTCTTCATCAACTTTTGAACTACCTATTTCCCAGTGTTTTGCCTTTATAAATGTATAAGCCATAACTCCACCTGTAATTAGAGTGTCAACTTTATCAATCAAATTTTTTATCATTCCTATTTTATCAACAACTTTTGCTCCCCCAATAATTAAAAGAAAGGGCTTTTCGGGATTTGATAAAAGTTTTGATAAGGCATCAACCTCCTTTTTAATTAGAAAACCAGCAGCAGTGTCTTTACAATACTTTGTTATCTGATAAATTGAAGCATGCTCTCTATGACAGGCAGCGAAAGCATCATTAACATATGCATCAGCAAGTGAAGCAAGTTGTTTTGCAAATTCATCATTTCCTTCTTCTTCTTCTTTGTGAAATCTTAAATTTTCTAAAAGTAATACATCTCCTTTTTTTAAATTTTCAACTACTTTTTTTACTTCATCACCAACACAATCAGGAACAAATTTAACTTCTTTATTTAGTAATTCACTTAATCTTTCTGCAACAGGCCTTAAACTCATTTCAGGAACAACTTTTCCTTTTGGTCTGCCCAAATGAGAAGATATAATTAAAATAGCACCCTGTGAAAGAAGATAATTTATTGTAGGTAATGAGGCAGTTATTCTTGTATCATCAGTTATCCTGCCATTTTCAATAGGTACATTAAAATCAACTCTCAAAAAAACTTTTTTACCGCTATAATTTTGTTCTTCTATCGTCTTAATTTCCATTTTACCTCCTTCTTACTGTAAAGGTTCTGCCAAAATTGGTTAATTAAATTCACTCCCCACTTTCTCACAAAGACAAATGAAATGTGAAAAGTGAAAATCCATCCCCTCGGGCATAGCCCTACGGGCGAGCCCACCTTCCTTTATAAAAGGAAGGAGTATCTTCCCCCTTTCACAAACCGACTAAAGTTGCTTACCTTGTTTCTCAGAGTTGGTGCGTTATCGTTTCCCAGATAGCACAACGGGACTTAGGGGGATTTATAATTAAAATCCATCCCGGCCTTCCCTTAGTAAGGGAAGGAGTATTTCCCTCATTACTTCCCCCTTTAGTAAACCGACTAAAGTTGCAAAGTTTAGCACACAGAGTTGGTGCCGTAATGTATTTCAATAGGCACAACGGGGATTGAGGGGAATTTGAAGAGGGATTGTTCTACACAGGCAGTTTAAAATATAGCATACGAACCATCCCTACGCCGAAGCGATAAGTTATGCTTACGGGATTTTTATTTTTCATCTTTCTTTCATCTAAGTTTTTGACACTACCACTGTAAACATTCATTTCTCTACCTGTATAGAAAAATTTTTATATCCCCTTCTTTCTTATCCTAAATCTCCGTTCCTCCCCTGTTATAAATAGGGAATCTTTGCTCTCTTTATAAATTCCCTTTTTCAACCATAAATTTCAAAAGGTCAACAACTCTGCAACTATATCCCCATTCATTATCATACCAGCCAAGAACTTTTACCATATTTCCAATTATATATGTCAAAGGTGCATCATAAATTGAAGAATATGGGTTCTTAACAAAGTCCTTAGAAACAAGTTCATCTTCTGAATATTTCAAAATTCCTTTTAAATATGTTTCTGCTGCTTCTTTAAAAGCAGTATTTACTGTTTGTATATCAACTTCTTTTTCAAGTTCAGCAACAAAATCAACAATAGAAACAGTTGGAGTAGGAACTCTTATTGCAAGCCCATTCATTTTTCCATTTAATTTTGGTATAACTTTCCCAATTGCTTTTGCTGCCCCGGTTGTTGTAGGAATCATAGAAAGTGCCGCAGCCCTTGCCCTTCTTAAATCCTTATGTGGCAGGTCTAAAATTCTCTGGTCATTTGTATATGAATGTATTGTAGTCATAAGTCCTTTTACAACGCCAAAATTATCATCAAGGACTTTTACAAGAGGAGCAAGACAATTTGTTGTACATGAAGCATTTGATATTATTGTATGATTTTTAGGGTCATACATATTTTCATTTACTCCCATAACTATTGTTAAATCTTCACCCTTTGCAGGGGCAGTAATTACAACTTTTTTTGCACCACCAACAAGATGAAATGATGCTTTTTCTTTATCTGTAAAAAGTCCTGTTGATTCAACAACAATATCAACCCCAATATCTTTCCATGGCAATTTTGAAGGGTCTTTTTCAGCAAAAACTATATATTCTTTTCCATCAATTACTAATTTGTTATCTTTTCCTTCAACAGTACCAGGATAAATCCCATAATTTGAGTCGTATTTAAAAAGATATGCAAGTGTCTTTGCATCAGTAATATCGTTAAAAGCAACAAAATCTATTTCAGGAAAACTCTTTTCAAGAGCACTTCTCAAAACCAGTCTTCCTATTCTACCAAATCCATTTATTCCAACTTTCACCGCCATAATTTCCTCCTTTTTAATTTATTTTTATATTTTGTTTATTTTAACACTAAATTTTTTAATTGTAAATACAA